>NZ_JAJNHJ010000006.1:0-102672 GCF_022386965.1 Mammaliicoccus sp. B-M6 | reverse complement strand
TTTTGAATGGTGAATTCTTTCTGAAAAATATCGTCTTGATAATGGGCAATAACACTTGTTCTTTTACTAATATCAATGCCAAAATAATTCATCTAACAACCTCCTTATTTTAATTGAGAAGCTCCAAGCTTAATTAACCTTTCTCATTTCACTTTCCTATACACGACTTCAAGAGCCCTACATACTACAACCGAATTTCAAAAGGTGAGAGTTAAGCTGACTAGTTTATCTTACGGATTTGAAACCCAATAGACTCTTCAGTCTACTTCTCTCTACAACTATAAAAAATAGCTGTGAAAAAATCTATCGTCATAGATTTCTTCACAGCTAATCTTAGTATGTTTATCTTGTTTGGTTAGTCTTGATAAATACAAGGTCCTCCAACATTGCTTGTCGCACCTCACTTGCAATATTCAGACCTCCAACATTGCTAGTCACACCTCACTTGCAATGTTCAGCACTATATTTCTGAAAATATGAAAAAGAGTCTAGAACATTTCTGTCCCAAACTCTTATTTTTATAATAAATGTTTTCTTATAACTTGCTCGATAATAGTAGGTATTTCTTCAAACGCACTTTTCATATTGATGCGTTCTGTTACTTGATGAGCATCTTTACCGATAGGTCCAATATTAATAACTGGTGCACTTATTTCTTGTATATCTTTAAATGGTATAAAGTATGATTGATTAAACACAGGTGTTTGCTCAATATAGCTTTCAAATCCTAAATCGTCTTGTCTATATTTGGCATAACTCAGATCGCTAATACCATTAAAGAAATATTGCCTTTTTGACACTCTATCAAACTGTTTTAAAGATGTCTCACTAACAGTTTGGACGATTTCATCAATAAATGGATCTTCAGAAGAGTGCGCAGCAGGGTAATAAGGTGGTGCAAAAAATGTCACAACACTTGGTCCTAAACCTTTTAACATATGCATAAATCGATCTGTTATTTCTATAGATTGTGCTCTTTCATCAGGAATTTCATGAACAATTTGTTCAATGATTTGATTAATTTTACTTTCACCATACTCTTTTATTGCAAGTGCTTTTAATTCTTTGAAAGATAAGATATTAATTGATAACTTTTTATCAAAGCCCTCGGATTTTAATGTTTCTTGGTATGCTTTTTCACAATTGTGAATGGCATCTTTAACGACATCATTAAAAATTTTAAAAGCTTGTTCTGCATTTCTGTTAAATAAGAATACATTATATAATGAAACAGTTCTAAATGGTGTTTGAACATCATAATGATCTTTAATATCTCTACTCATGAGAGAGACAGGAAGTGGCGTCGTTTCATCTTTATATGTTTCCTTAAACAAAGTACAGTATTCCATTTTGCTATTAATAAAGCTTTGTATGTAGTTCGAACTAATACCATTCAATGGTTGTCCAACATGAGTTTCTTTACCATAGCATAATACTGAAGGCATGATTTTGCCTATTGTACCTGAATAAACATAATGATTTGGGTCATTCTCTGCTTGTGAAAAAGTAGGTTCACTGTTTAAATGTAAAGCTATATCTAAATGGTCTTCTTTACGAATTTGATTGAGCTTTTGAACGGCAGCATGCATACCTTTAGATTCAACTTCTTCATCAGGTACTGAAACAACGATTATGCTAATATCCCATGATTCATGTATTGCTTTTTCTATCAGAGACATATGTATCATAAGACCTGGTTTCATATCCATTGAACCACGTCCGAATAAATAATTGTGCGTTTGGATATCTTTTTTAGCATCAGGCGTTAAGTATTTCATATCTTGTCGAAATTTCTCTGTAATTTTATCCATATCAAAAGCATCATCTTTATATTCGCTATAATCATCGATACCTACCGTATCAAAATGACTTATACAAACGAGCGTTTTTTTAGATTGTGGTGCTTTGTAATATGCAAGAACTGCATGACGACCATCCCCAGTCGGTTGCAGCATAACTTGATGAGCATTACGCTTAAAATAATCTAACTTTAAGTATTGATCTCTTAAAAAGTAAGGAAAAGTCTTTTCTCCTTCTGAATGTGTTATAGATTGATGTCTGACTAAACTTTTAAGTAAATGACTTCTATCTTCAAACGTTTGCCATAATAAATCCATTGTGTTCTAGCCCCTTTAAAATAGTTCTTGAATCATTCTTTCTAATCTATTCAGTCCTTCTTCAAGTGCATCTATATTGTAAGCATATGAAATTCTAATATAGCCTTTGCCAATATGGGTGAAAGCTGAACCAGGTACAATCGCGACATGGTAATCTTCAAGTGCTTTCATACAGAATTCATAATCATCCATTCCGAAATGTGAAATTTGTGGAAAAATATAAAATGCACCTTGAGGTTTTTCATTTAATTTAAAGCCGATTTCAATTAATCGCTTGTATACATAATCTCTACGTTCTATATATGCTTTATTCATTTCTTTAGGTGAATCAATTGCATTTGTTAATGCTTCAATTGCAGCATATTGGCTCGGTACATTCGCACAAATACAATTATAGGCATGTACAAATGTTAATTGTTTCATAACATATTGTGGTCCTAATAAAAAGCCAATTCTAAGGCCAGTCATTGAATGAGATTTACTCAAGCCACCTAGTAAAATACATTGATCTTTGATTGCGTCATATGAAGCGAAAGATGTATGCGTTTGATTAAATGTATTCTCAGCATAAATCTCATCGCTGACTACATAAATAGGGTAATCTTTAAATACATCAACAAGTGCTTCTACTTCTTGTTTATTCAACGTAATACCAGTAGGGTTATTAGGATAATTTAGCAAGATAGCTTTTGTCTTATCAGTAATATGAGATTTAACTAATTCAGGCGTTATTTTAAGGCCAGTTTGGGTAGTATCTATGTATATAGGCTTAGCACCTAACAGTTCGATAAGGGGGACATACCCAGCATATACTGGTGAAGGAATTAATACTTCATCGCCATGTTCAAGAATTCCTCTTAAAGTTGTGTCTAATGCTTCGCTTGCACCATTAGTGATGAGGATTTCATCTGTTTCAAATGAAGCATTGAAGCGATTTTTATAATATTGTGCAACGATTTTTCGCAATTCTGGTAAACCAGCATTATGAGAATAAGATGTAAAGTTATGATCAATTGCATCTTTCATTGCATCTTTAACACTTGTTGGTACAGGAAAATCGGGTTGACCAACTGTTAAGTTAATCACATCATCAATTTCAGGTATACGGTTAGATATCGCTCTAATACCAGACACTTGAAGTTGAGATGCAAATTTATTTAATGGTAATTGCATTTTTTTCACCTCTTCAAAACGATAGTTTAATTATAACTTTAAAAAGCATACAAATAAATGAATATAGCAAAAATTTAGAAAACGTATTACAATAAGGGAAACATTACAATAATAGGGGATGTTTATATGGTGAATTTAGCTAATATGAATCAACGATTAAAGTTACTATTATCTTTAAATATTTTTGATTGGTTACCACATCCAACGTTTGTATTGATACAAAATAATGAAGAACAATGGATGGTTTCATTTGAAGAAGATTCAATACATATTTGTAGAGCGGAAGCTCAATTACCACATTTTCATCGATATTATTTCGGGCAAGATAATCGGCTTATTAAGAATGCGCAATTTCATATTAAATTTAAAGTGAAAGAAGAACTATCGTTAGACGAAAGAAAATTTGTTTCTGATTTTATGCAACCAACGTCTAAAAAAGAGAATCCAATATTATTTATTCAGTCAGATACACCGTATACGCAAGAGTGGGTAGATTATTTAACATACTTATTAAGTGCGAGCTATGAAGTATTAGAAAATCTTTATAATAACAATCATGAGTTAGCGCCCATTACACATAAACATGTACAAATACCAGCCTATTTATTAAATAGTGAAGATAAATTTATCGGAACGATATCGTATGCAACATTAATTAGATAAACAAAAAAGCCAATCCTTAAGTTATGTACTCAAAGGATTGGCTTTTCTATATTTATTTTTTCTTTTTTGGTGGCTTTTTAATGTTAACAACAGGATTTGCGTAATGTCTTACAAGATCGCTACTAAAGAAGTAAACAATAGCAATTGTTATAAGAATGATTGCAACCCAAACATAAGGTTGGTCTAATAACATTTGATCCCATTCTTTTGAACGGAATAGACCTACGAAAAGTCCGTGTAGTAAATAAATAAACATTGTTCTTGAACCAATATAAGTTAATGGTAATTTACGTTCTGGTATTAAGTTTAAGAAACTAAATGTTGAAACGAAAATGACAACATATATGAATAATCTTTTTAATGCACTATAAACGTCTACATCGCCTTCAAGTGCAGAGTAAGGTTTGCTACCAAATAACCATTCAAAGTTATAATCAGTTAGTAAATAAGCAATGAAAATAACAATTAAACTAATGGAAGATAACCAAATATGCTTTTTATTTCTTAAAATAAATGATTGTTCTTTATTGATGTAATAGCCTAATAGGAAAATTGGGAAGAATACAAATGTTCTTGATAGACTAAGTTTTGCATTAATAAAGTCAAAATAACCGACAACTAAACCTAATAATATTGCTACTGTAAATGTGATATATGGATTGAAGTTTCTCACAAAGTGCAAAATAATATGCCATGAGAATAAACTTACTAAGAACCACATTGCCCATTGTGGATCGAAGGGACTAATATTTAATGTATCGTCTCTATCAATATAGTAGTAATATAAACCATAAAATAATTGGAATATTAAATAGGGTAGTAACAGTTTGATAGTAATTTTTTTTATGTAACCTGGTTTTCCTACGCCTTTAGCAAAGAATCCTGATATCAGTACGAATGCTGGCATATGGAAACTATAAATAAACATATATAGTGCTTTGAAAATATGACTTTCATTAACATAAGATCTTGTTAAATGACCGAATACAACTAGCACAATTAAGAAAAATCGTGCGTTATCAAAATAATGGTCTCTTTCTTTTTCGTTTGCCATGAAAAGTGCTCTCCTAAAACGATAATCTACAATTTGCTTGAAATGTAGATTATAAATTAAATTTTTCAAAAGTACAAATAATTTTATTTCGTTAACACTATAAAATCAAACCAATGCCTTATTAAAGGCATTGGTTTTTACTTTAATATTATGCTTTATATTGGTCGACATCGTAATATTGACCGTCTGTTTGAATCTGTTGATAGAAGTCGCTAATTCGTTTTGCATTAGACTTAGCGAAGTCTATGCCTGTTGCATATTGATGAACCCCTGGATTTTGTGGATTAAATCTCATTTTATAAAGTGTGTTTTGTCCTGATTTAATGTAATTATTAGCTATAAATTGAGCACCACCTAGGATTGCTTTTTCAGGTGTGTTCCATCCTGCTTGTTGAGCATATTTAATTCCGCCGTATAATGCATTTTTATCAATAGCGCCAACACCAAACATATTATAATATTTTGTTTGTGCATTTAAATCAACATTACCATTTTGGTCAATTGCTCCACCGTTAGCTAAATCACTTGTACCGTTACCAGTTTCTAATAATGCATGTGAAATTAAATAAATTTCATTAATACCTACTGCTTTTGCAGCTTGGCTAAAGGCACTACCTTGATTTTCAAGAATTCCTTTTCCACGTAACAAGTCATTTAGTTTAGTTACTGAAATATTTTGAGATTTGTTTAAGTCTAAAAATTGATATTTTTGAACTGGATCGTTTACATACTTACTTGTATCCATTGCATCTTTAACTTCAGCTCTCGTAGCATTTCTAATACCACTTGCTAATACTTTTTTAGGTTCAGTACCATTTCTTAATGCCATTTGAATATCAACAGCTTGATCTAACGTGTATGGGCTAGTTGAAATATTTGTTGATTCTGTAGCGAGTTGTAAATACTTAGCATTAATCCATACAGTTTTACCATTTAATAAACCTTTATACCATAATTCATTACCAACTTTTTGAGATGTAATCACTTTAAAGTATGAATATTGGTAGTTTTGTAATGAACCAAGTAATGTCTTTTTAGATACTGAAGGTTCACTATAGAAATATCCACTGTTATCAAAAATTAAGTAATTTTGATAGTTCTCTTTTAAGACAATAGGTTGATTGTTAACAGCACTTGATTTTATAGCATTAGTCTTTTTAGGTTGAGCGACAGTTGGTTTATTAACAACTTTTGGTTGTGTTGTTACTTTTTGCAATTGAATGTCTTTAGCGTTTACCCATCCTAATGGAATAGCATTATTATCTTGAAGTAGATAATATGTTTGATTGTTATAAGTTGATTGTTTACCAATCTTGAATGTTTTTCCTGCTTTGTTGATTGCAGGTACAGTTTTTTGATCATATACAGAAGTATATACACCAGAAATATTTTTATTAACTTTACCTAAATAGTTAACACGAACTGTTTTAGCAACTGCGTTTGCCTTTGTTGTCTTAGAAGCAACAGGTTTAGAAGTTGCTTTAGGTTTCGCTGTATTAGAAGCAACAGGTTTAGAAGTTGCTTTAGGTTTCACTGCGTTAGAAGCAACAGGTTTAGAAGTTGCTTTAGGTTTCGCTGTATTAGAAGCAACAGGTTTCGGAGTTGCTTTAGGTTTCGCTGTGTTAGAAACAACAGGTTTCGGAGTTGCTTTAGGTTTCACAGTGTTAGAAGCAACAGGTTTCGGAGTTGCTTTAGGTTTCGCTGTGTTAGAAGCAACAGGTTTCGGAGTTGCTTTAGTATTATTTTGCAGTTGAATATCACTAGATTTCACCCAACCTAAAGGTGTACCGTTATTATCTTGTAATAAATAATATACTTGGTTGTTATAGTTAGATTGTTTACCGATATTAAATGTTTTACCAACTTTGTTAGCAGCTGATTTTGTTTTAGTATCATAAACTGAACTATAGACACCTGATGCATTTGTATTAACTTTACCTTTATAGTTAACAACTACTGTTTTAGCAAGACTCGCTACAGGCGTAGAAGTCTTAGGTTTAGACGTTACAGGTGTAGTCGTTTTAGGCTTAGAAACTACAGGCGTAGAAGTCTTAGGTTTAGACGTTACAGGTGTAGTCGTTTTAGGTTTAGAAACTACAGGAGTAGTAGTTTTAGGTTTAGACACTACAGGAGTAGTAGGTTGAGTTGCGCTACCTGTTTTATATAAATATTTTTCACGCACTAAATCTACAAGCTCATTAAAAGTATAATTATTTTCTGCAAACCAACCATATGGATCACTATGATCCGTGCCACCTAGATATCTTGAAACGGCATCATGAGACCATAAAGTACCAGTACCATCATTTTCAGCACTATCAAATGGTAAGCCATAATATGATAAGTTAGTTGCGATATAATCTGCATAATTGTTAATAGAGCGAGCAAAACGATCTCCACCATATACACGAACTAATTCAACATGTATAAATCGTTCATTTGCGACACCACCAGCACCCCAAGCTAAGTAATCAGTTGGCGCAACTTCAATAATATTATTATCATCTACAAAGGCATGTACAAAAGCACTTTCGTAGTTGTTTTTCATATATGCAATTTCACCTTGAATTGTTGAATTAGGATTTGCAGTTTCATGTGCAATAATTCCTTCAGGTTTACCAACACCATTACGATATGGAATTTTAGGAATATGACTTGAAAAATCTTCAACATATGTCGGCACTGCATAATTATTATTTCTAATTTGACTATTTATTGATGAACTTACTGTAGGACTATAAGAACTAGTAGTAGCTACTGCTTTTTTAACAACAGGCGCACTACTTACAGATCTAAATGCAAAAGTGCTAACTCGTGGTTGAACACTAGCAGTTTCTAATTGAACTTTGTCGTTTTGAGTACTAGTAGCCGCTTCAGTATTTTGAGCATCATTAGTAGAAATAGGTTGAACTGTGTCTTCAGAAACTTCTTCGTTGTTTGTAACTTCAGTATTATCTTCAGTAGACGTTACATTAGTGTTTTGCTCTTCTTCGTTAGAAGTAGGTTGAACTGTGTCTTCAGAAACCTCTTCGTTATTCGTAACTTCAGAGTTATCTTCAGAAGAAGCTACATCAGATTTTTGCTCTTCTTCGTTAGAAGTAGTTTGAGTAATATCTTCAGAAATCTCTTCGTTGTTCGTAACATCAGAGTTATCTTCAGTAGGAGCTACATCAGAATTTTGCTCTTCTTCATTAGAAGTAGGTTGAACTGAGTCATCAGAAACGTCTTCGTTGTTTGTAACTTCAGTATTATCTTCAGAAGAAGCTACTTCAGTGTCTTGCTCATCTTCGTTAGAAGTAGGTTGAACTGAGTCATCAGCAACTTCTTGGTTGTTTATAACTTCAGTATTATCTTCAGTAGAAGCTACTTCAGAATTTTGCTCATCTTCGTTAGAAGTAGGTTGAACTGAGTCATCAGCAACTTCTTGGTTGTTTGTAACTTCAGTATTATCTTCAGTCGAAGCTACATCAGAATTTTGCTCTTCTTCGTTAGAAGTAGTTTGTGCTGAGTCATCCGAAACCTCTTCGTTCTTTGTAACTTCAGTATTATTTTCAGTAGTAGCTACATTAGTGTTTTGATCTACTTGGTTAGAATTAGATTGAGCTGAGTCATCCGAAACCTCTTCGTTATTCGTAACTTCAGAGTTATCTTCATCAGAAGCTACTTTTGTGTCTTGATTTTCTTCATTAGAAGTAGGTTGAACTGAGTCATCAGCAACTTCTTGGTTGTTTGTAACTTCAGAGTTATCTTCAGTAGGAGCAACTTCAGTGTCTTGCTCATCTTCGTTAGAAGTAGGTTGTACTGTTGCATCAGCTGTATTTTCCACTTCTTGTTTTGGTTCATCAATGATAGAAGGATCTTTATATTCTTTCGTACCTGAAACGTTTAAAGATTGGCTTTTTAATTCTTTTTGTTCATCTTGAATTTGACTAGCATTATCATGTTGTTCAATGATGTTTTTATTTTCTTTGTTTGTTGTTTGTTCTTCTGCATTAACTTGATGTGATACGAGCGTAGTACCTGCTAGAGTCATTGCTACAAGTGCGGGGGTTTTGTAATAGAATTTTTTATCCATAAACAATCTCCTTTTGTATAGGTATTTATTTATAAACAGTATAAGGCTTTTTAATATTAAAAGATGAACTTTTTATGAAATGTAATGTAACTTTAATATTTGAGATATTAATAATTTAATTAAAAAGTTAATTTCATAAAATAGTGAGGAATGTTTTCTTCTAAAAATTCTTCGCCTTCAGTTTTATAACCTAATTTTTCATAGAATCCTTTAGCGTGAGATTGTCCATTAAGTACAGTACCTTTATATCCATCTTCACTAGCTTTTTGATTAATAAAATTCATTACATCTTTGCCGTAACCAAATTTTCTATAAGGTTTTAAAACAGCAACTCTTTCTACTTTCGCATATCCATCTTTATAATTTCTAAAACGACCAACCGCAGCTGGTTTATCATCGTGATATAGAACAACATGCTTAGAAACATTTTCAAATTCATCTATCTCTGCATCTATAGAAACACCTTGTTCCTCAACGAAGACAGTTTTTCTAATATTTAATCCATCTTGTATATCTTTTTCGCTTTCCGCTATTTTAATCATCGTGATACCTCCATAGTTTTGATTCAATTTATTATACATTATGATTATTCTAATTGATGTAGTAAATAAAAAATCTCAATAAATATTTGGTAAAAAGAACTTGTATATATCAAGATTGCCCAAACAAGATAAATAGAAGCGCTGTATATATCAAGACTGACTAAACAAGATAAATAGTGGCGCAGTATTTATCAAGACTGACTAAACAAGATAAATATGAATCTCTAATATTGCAAGAGGGACGTGACTAGCAACATTGCGAGTCTGAATATTGCAAGTGGAGCATGACTAGCAACATTGGAGGCGTGAATATTGCAAGTGGAGCATGACTAGCAACATTGGAGGCGTGAATATTGCAAGACAAGGCTGACTAGCAACATAGAGGATCTGAATATTGCAAGACAAGGCTGACTAGCAACATAGAAGCCCCGTATGTTGCAAGACACACAAAACAAGCAACATAGAAGCCCCGTATATTGCAAGACACTCCAAACAAGCAACATTCACACTATATTTTCACAATAATTCCCATCTTATTTCTGTCCACACAAAAAAGCTGAACCACTTTATATGGTTCAACTTTTATTTTATATCGTTTGTACTGCTTGTCTTCTAACGATTGCGGTATATTGCCAGAATAATCTTAATTGGTGAATGCTCCAATTTGTCATACCCATTGTATATCCGCTCGGTGTGAATATTTGAATTTGGCTAGTTTCTAGTGCTGCTGCTACTAAATATTGTAAATGAACACTTAATGATTTCATTTCTTCTGTTAAGCCTGTTTCAGTATATACCCATGAAAAAGGTAGGGGGTTATCAAAGATATTGATAACATTAAATATTTCTGGGATGGCAATGATGTAACAAGCGCCATCTACAATTGGATCGTTGTTTGCTTGATTATAATATAGTAATAACGCTTCATAATTTTCATGATGTTCGTGATTAACATAGTATAAATTTTGTCTGAAGTGAGACAAATCTCCAGAATGAATGATTTGATTTTCAAGAGCATCAAACATTGTATTGATTTGTTCATATTTTTCATATGTTTTACGTTGAATCATAATTTGCCTCCTTTCCTAGTAAACTTCTGGACCAGGTTGTTGAGCGCTTAGATCTGGTGCTTGACCACTTAGATCTGGTGTTGGTTGTTGTGGTGTTTCTTGTGATGGTACTTCTTCTGTAGGTGTTTGTTGTACAGGTTGTTCTACAGGCTGTTCGGATGGTTGCTCAGACGGTTGTTCAGTTTGCTGCTCGGTTGTTTCTTCAGTATCAGGCTCTATAGCTGGTTCTACTGTTTCAGCTGAATCGTTGTCACCTGATGTGCTTCCACTCTTTAGACTTTTCTTAGATACTTCAATATAAGGTGTTAAATCACCATATGCTTGAATCATAAGATAATTCATTAATTCTGTTTTCTTAGTCTTAGGTAAGTTTAAGTCTTTTCTAAGTTTATTAGAAAGTTCTAATAAATTATCTAAGTCAGGATTGAAGAAGTAAACACCATTGAAATTAGCATCAGTTCCTGTAATTTGTTCTGTTTTGATTTTTACTTTACTTGATGAATAAGTCGTTGCTAAGTTTTGAATATCTTCAAATGAGAAATTGTGTTTCGCATTTTTACCAACGATTTTAACTAAGTCATCTAATTTATTAATAGAATTTGTTTCTTGAGCTTTTTTGATAATGGCTTTAATCATTTCCATTTGACGTTTACCACGCTCTAAATCTGAATCTTGTTTTCTTGAACGAACAACTGCAAGTGCTTCGTCACCAGATAAATTACGTTTACCTTTTTTAACTTTAATACGTCCTTTATCTTCTGTGTTTGGCTCGTTTAAATCAAATGGTACATCATACTCAATACCACCAAGCTCATCTACAACTTCAACAAAAGCTTCCATATTAATTCTTGCATAGTAATCTACTGGAACGTTTAATGTACTTTCAACACTTTCCATTGAACCTTCTGGACCATCTATTGCATGAGCGTGCGTGATTTTATCATAATATTTTACGGCTGGTATATAACTTAATGTATCACGTGGAATACTAACCATACGTATTTGCTTTTTATCTCTATTAAATGTTGTATAAATCATAGCATCAGTACGAGATTGGTTAGCCTTTTGACCACCTTCACGTCTTGATGTACTATCATCTACACCTAAAAATAATACCGACACATGATCTAAACTAGGATCTACTGGTTTATCTCTTAAAGATGATTTGCTTTTTTTAGAATCAAGAAATGAATCATTAATCGCACCTTTAGTTTCAAGATAAAGCATGAGTCCAAATACTACGGGTAGAATCATGAGTACTATTGACATCAAAAGTAAACCTATTTTTGCAAATCTTTTCATATTATATATTTACCCTTCTATTCGTATTGTGTTTTGAAATATCTATTTTTGCATATTATACATCATATATGATTATACAAGTAAAATTCAACAATTTAAATGAATTATGTGTACTACTTATCAAATATAGAATGTAAATTTGTTGTAAAATTTATGGAAATGGTGTAAATTATAGTGAAGAATGAGAGGTGAGACAAATGGCAAAAGTACTAGAAAAAGATTTAAATAGTATAAGTGAACAAATAGAGTTAAATAGAGAGAATTCGTATGATGTGATTAAGCCTCCAACCGTTAATGTTCTAGGTTTGCCATTTGCAAACCTGACGGCGAATGAAATGGTAGAACGTATTAAGTATTTTGTAAATCAGGAGACGAAAGACAATTTATTTATTGTAACAGCTAATCCTGAAATTGCACATTATGCTTATAGCAATAATCACTATCAACGACGTATTAAACATGCAGATTACATTGTACCAGACGGTATTGGTATTGTTAAAGCAGCAAAATATTTAAATACGCCATTGAAAGAACGTGTTCCGGGAATAGAGTTAATGGAAGAAATGTTGAATATTGCGAACGCAAGTAGCAAGAGAGTATTCTTATTAGGTTCTTCTAAAGAAGGCGTTAAAGCAACACGTAAAATTTTAGAAGAACAATATCCAAATATTACGTTTGATCATAAACATGGCTATAAACATGTATTAGATTATAAAGTAACTAAGAAAATAAAGAAATTTAATCCAGACTTTATTTTTGCGGCAATGGGTTTTCCTAAACAAGAAGATTGGATTTATTATAACCGTCATCACTTTGAGCATACAGTAATGATGGGTGTAGGTGGCTCATTTGATGTCATAAGCGGAAATGTTAAACGTGCACCAAAAATGTTTATTAAACTTAATTTAGAATGGTTATATAGAATTATAACTGATTTGAAACGTGTGAATAGAGCACTTAAAATTCCACTGTTTTTAAAAGAAGTTCAATTCCAAAAATCATGCACACCTAAAAAGAATAAATATGATTATATGAAGAATAGATAATTTAGAAACATCTTAATGTTGAAATTTAACATTAAGGTGTTTTTTTATGAAGAATTTTATCTATTTAATTGTTAACTAAATGTTATGATAAAGGTAACAATAAAAGTAGGTGGTATGATCATGCAAGTACTGGAACTTATAAATCAACAATTAAATACAAAAGCAGATAAAATTGCCATGTATATTGATGAGATGCATTTATCTTATAACGATTTATTGATAGAATCTGAAAAAATTGCCACAACATTAAAAGAATATCCAAAACATAACATGATTGGTATTTCGATGAAAAATCCACTTCAGTTTATAAAATGGTATATTGCAGCTTTAAAGTGTGAACTTATACCGTGCGTCCTAGATCCTTATATATCTGAAGAGAAGAAGCATGAATTATTAATGTTATATCGTATTCCATTATTAATAGATGACAGCAATAAAGTAAAATATCGACAAATAGAAAATAATACGGTATTACCTCAAGATATCTTACATATTGGATTTACTTCTGGGACGACAGGCATGCCTAAAGCATATATGAGGAATCATCAATCTTGGATTCAATCATTTAAATATAATGAAGACTTAATCAATGGTCATACAGACATTATGATAGCACCTGGACCACATGCACATTCTTTAACACTATACGCTATGATTTATGCATTAAGTACAGGTAGAACATTTATTGGCCAAAAGAAATTTAATACACAAATTCTAAATAAATTAATCAATATATTTAGTGAAAATCAAACGATGTTTATTGTACCTACAATGCTATATAGTTTATTGAATCATAACGTCCATTTAATGAATGTTTCGAGTATTTTTTCATCAGGTGCAAAATTATCTACACAAATATTTGAAAAATTTAAATACAAATATCCTGATATTGATTTAATTGAATTCTTTGGAAGCTCTGAAGCGAGTTTTATTAGCTACAATACTAATGGACAAGCAGATTCAGAATCTGTAGGTAAACTATTTCCTTCTGTACAAGTTCAAATTAAAGACAAAGATGAAAATAATATAGGCAGGTTATATGTCAAAAGTGACATGACATTTAGTGGTTATTTAAATGAAGAAGTCCGTGACGAGTGGATTAAAATAGGCGATTGGGCATCAATTTCTGCAGACCAAGAACTACGCTTATATGGACGAGAAAGTGACCGTTTAATTATTGGTGGTAAAAACGTATATCCAGAGATTATTGAGCAAAAATTATTAAATCTAGATATTGTTGATGAGGCAATTATTATAAGTAAAAAACATAATAAATTCGGAGAAATTGCTATTCTATTATATAAAGGTAAAGATCATTTGCAATATTTAAGTATGAAAGAGTATTTATTAGCGTGTGGGTTAAGTCGTTATGAAATACCGTCTCGAATGATACGAGTTAAACAGATGAAATATACATCTAGTGGAAAGATAGCGAGATATAAGATGAAATCTATTTATGAGTTAGGAGGAAAAGCATGGAACCAGTTATTGTAGCTGCAAAAAGAACGCCATTTGGTAAATATGGCGGTATTTTTAAACAATTAGAACCCGAATTACTCTTGAAACCTTTATATGAATATTTGTTAGCTGATCATGCTGAAGCACTTGAACATTTAAGTGAGGTTGTTTTAGGAAACGTAGTAGGTAATGGAGGCAATATCGCTAGAAAGTCTTTGCTAGAAGCAGGTTTGCCGGTTGATATACCTGGTATCACAATAGATAGACAATGTGGTGCAGGATTAGAAGCGGTAACGTATGCTTGTAGAATGATTCAAGCAGGTGCTGGTGATGTTTATATTGCTGGTGGTGTTGAAAGTACAAGTCGAGCACCTTGGAAAATCAAAAGACCACAATCAGTTTATGACTCACCAGAATTTTTTGAGCGTGCTTCATTTGCGCCTGATGGAGAAGACCCATCAATGATTGAAGCGGCTGAAAATGTTGCACAAGTATATCAAATATCTAGAGAAATACAGGACGAATATGCATACAATAGTCATCAAAAGACAATCGAAGCTATGGAAAAAGGTTATTTATCTAACGAAATTTATCCAATTAAAGTAGGTAATGAATGGATCCAACATGATGAAGGTGTTAAACCTAAATTAACTTTAAGGACGTTATCACGTTTAAAACCACTTATTAAAGATGGAACTGTAACAGTAGGTAATAGTTGCATGAAAAATGACGGTGGGGTATTACTTTTAATTATGAGTAAAGAAAAGGCGACTGCTTTAGGTTATCGCGAAGGACTGGAATTTATCGATAGTTCTGTAAAAGGTGTTGATCCAAGATTGCTAGGTATAGGACCAGTACCTGCAGTTGAAAGTTTATTAAAGCAGACACATTTAACAATGAACGATATTGACGGTGTTGAATTTAATGAAGCATTTAGTTCTCAAGTACTTGCTTCAAAAGATATGTTAAATATTCCAGACAATAAATTTAATTTGTATGGTGGAGCCTTAGCTATTGGACATCCATATGGAGCGAGTGGTGCTAGCCTCGTTACACGTTTATATCATATGAAAGAAATTGAGACATCGATAGCAACAATGGGAATAGGAGGCGGCATGGGACATGCAACATTATTTAGAAGATGGAATCGAAATAATTGACGTCATTTTCAACAAAGAAGATGTTGATGCATATAAAAAAACACTTCCTATAGAAAAGGATGTACCTTCAGTACCCGTATTATATTTAGCAAGTATATGGCCGGAATTTTCAATGTTTGAGCGTTTTTTAGAAAAAGAGATTTACTTAAAAGAAACATCAGTTGATGAGCTTAAAGCAATAGATGTTGATACAATTTATAAAGCAAAATTAAAAAATGAGAAAATAAAAAAAGTAAAGTCGTTTACGATTTACGAATTTAGTTTGACGATTACAAGTGGAAATGACATATACACTCGACTCAATCAAACATTCGTTGGAAAGTGAGGTATAGTATGAAATTTGATATTAGTCTTGTTAACAAATATTTAACTATTATTCATGATTCAAATCCAATCCATCAAGAAATTGTACCTGGCCAACTTGTATGTGAATGGTTGTTAGAAGATGTTGAGTGGCAACATTATACAGTGAGATACAAAAATCCAATTTATATAGATGAACCATTAGAAAAATCTTTGAAAAATAATAAAATTAAATGTATCAATCAACATGGGAAGATAAAGATTATAATTGAAAAGCAATAAAGTAGATTTAATATTTATCTAACAAAAGTTTTGTTATAACTATTATATAAAATCATTTTACAAGTTATTTAAAATCATGTAATCTTCATAAGTGACAAAAAATTATGAGTTGGAGTACTTATGAATAGAAAACATGAAATTACATATGCAAGGGCAATATTTTGCTTAATTATAGTAGCCGTGCATATATTATCAAATTATTTGAGAGACGTAGAATTACAAGATCATAATCGCATGGTTGTATTAACATTTCAAATATTAATTTTGTTTGCAACGCCGTGCTTTATTATTTTGTCAGAATCACTAATTTCAATGGTTTATAAAGATAAATTACCGAAAAACTTTCTAGTCAAACGCTTTAAATATATTATGATTCCTTATTTTTCAATTGGAACATTTTATGTGTATACAAAGTATAAAGTTGATGGAAATGAAGAAACATTCTGGCAGTTGTTTAAAGAAAATTTATTAATTGGTAATTGGTATGGCTGGTTTGTCATTGTCATATTCCAATTTTATATTCTACATTTAATCTTCCATAAATCATTAAGTAAAGCAAATCCAGTTGTTATGCTGGTCATCAGCTTTGCGATTAGTCTCGCACATTCATATCTAATGTACGATAATGACACGTATACGAATTGGTGGAATGAATTTTACCCGTTATTCCATAGAACGAATATTCTTTATTGGTTATTCTATTTTGTATTTGGTTTTTACTTAGGTAGATACTACAATGAAGTTCTATCGTTTATGGAGAAAAAGTTTATGTGGTTAGTTGGAAGTTTAGCTGGGGTAACACTTTTAGTTATTTATTCAATTTATCAAAATGATGTAACAGTTGTTCAATCTAACCGTTATGACATTTTAATATATTCAGCATTAGCGTTTATATTTATCTTGGTTATTTCTAAAAAGCTGGCTAACTTTAATATAAGCTTTTTATATTTTATTGGCGAAATATCGTTCTTTATTTACTTAACACATAAAATTATGGTCTATTACATGGCAAAATATACATTTCATTTTATAGATCAATTCTTTATGTATAATATTGCAACGTATATCTTTGCATTATCATTAAGTGTCGGTTTAGCAGTTGTTCTATCATTTATACCACTTTCTAGATTTATAATTGGTAGAAATTCTATTAACACAATGATTAGAGGAAATTATAGAGCAAATTAAGGGAGCGGGACAGAAATCTAATTTGTATAAAAAGATTTCGTAGTCCCGCCCCGGCAAGGATGACTAGAGTTGAAAAAAGCTTGATACAAGCGCATTTTCAATTCAGTCATCTACTGCCAATATACTAAAACAGGCTGAGACATTACTTTATGTCCCAGCCTGTTTTGTTATTTAAAATAAAAACGTGTAGCATCTAATTCGTCTTTAAAAGCTTTTTTATCGTTTGCTGACTTTTTGTTGAAATCTTTTAAGAATGCTTGGTATTTTGGAAGTACATCTTCAGTAGAACCAAATTCTTTTAGTATGCCGCCTTCAATCCAAGCTATTTTTGTACAAAAATCTTTAACTTGATTTATATTGTGACTGACAAAGAAAATAGTCTTGCCAGCTTCTTTAAATTGATTCATTTTATCTAAACTTTTCTTAGTGAATGTTTGGTCACCAACAGATAATGCTTCATCAATTACAAGAATATCTGGATCGACGGTAACATTGATTGCGAAACCTAATTTAGATTTCATACCGCTTGAATATTTCTTAACAGGTTGATATATAAATTCACCTAATTCAGAGAATTCGATAATTTGAGGTGTAAGTTCTTTAATTTGTTTTTTAGAGAAACCAAGTAATAACATCTTGTATTCGATATTATCTATTCCGTTTAATTGAGTGTTTAAACCTGAGTTAATTGCGATAACGTTAACATCACCGTGGCGTTCTATTACACCGTCTGTTGGTTGTAGTGAACCACCAATAATATTACTTAATGTCGATTTACCTGACCCGTTAATACCAACTAAACCGATAATATCGCCTTCATACGCAGTAAATGATATATCCTTAAGCGCGTAAAATCTTTGTGATTGATGTTTCGGTAAAAACACATCTTTTAATCTATCTTTATTATTACGGAAAATTTTATATTCTTTTGTTAGATTATTAATGATAACTGATTCTTTCATATGTACTTCATTCCTTATAATTATTAACATTTCTATTATGCATTATTTTATGAGTTTAGTAAATTTATTGTAAATTCTGTTAGAATCATGTAAATTATATATGTTCTATAATTATGAGATTAACCTAAAGTTTAATATATCATCTATGCTCATTTGATGCTATATTAAAGATTAAGTTATAAATGTCTTAGCGAGAGAGTGATATTCATGCATGCTGTTTTTACAGTAATAAAAGAGCACGTCAAAAACTTTTATTTGATTCAAAGATTAGCACAATTCCAATTAAAAATTTCGAATCATGATAATTATTTAGGATTAGCTTGGGAACTGATTAATCCTATACTACAAATATTTGTATATTGGTTTGCATTTGGCTTTGGTATTCGGCAAAATGGTCCAGTAGATGGTGTACCGTTTATCTTATATTTATTAGTCGGTATTAGTATGTGGTTCTTTGTGAACCAAGGTATACTTGAAGGGACTAAATCAATAGGTACTAGGTTTAATCAAGTTGCAAAGATGAATTTTCCTTTGTCAGCAATACCTGCTTATATTCTGACGAGTAGATTTTATGGTCATATTATTTTAGTTTTAATTATAATTTTATTATGTATTCCAACTGGTATTATACCTTCGATTTATATATTACAATTATTTATATATTTACCTTTAGTGTACATATTTGCATTTTCAGTTTCTTTATTAACGTCCACTTTAGGTGTTATTATTCGAGATACACAAATGGCGATGCAAGCTATTTTGAGAATGCTATTTTACGTGTCGCCAATTCTTTGGGTACCAGAAAAAGGTTCAGTGATTGAAATGATTATGAAATTAAATCCAGTATTCTTCTTTGCAGAAGGGTATCGAGCAGCAATATTATATGATAATTGGTACTTCATAGAACATTGGCAATTATTACTTTATAATATATGCGTGACAGTGTTATTCTTTGTAGTAGGTGCAATATTGCATGTTAGATTTAGACAAAGATTTGCTGACTTTATTTAAAATGATTAATAAATGAAAAGGCTGAGACATCAATGATTGTCTCAGCCTTTATCTCAATATAGAGCTTCTCATAGTCAATTTTTTTAACTTTAGTAAATTTACGTAAGGAAGTGTCAATGTGGTAAGAAGCATAATTAAACAAGTCTATCTTTCTGTTATTTTTGTATTTAATAAATTATTTAAAAGTAATGTGAAAAGTAAAAATGTCGTGGTATTTATGACATTTAAAGAAGATGTGTTACCTATAATCGAAGCATTAAAGAAAGAACAATATCATATTACAGTTATTGCGCATCCAAAGTGGATTGATTTTTTGAATGATATAGATGTAGATAAAGTGATCAATTTAAGTAATAAATATGTCTTACAACAGTTAAAAGCAATTAAAAGTAGTAAAATAATAATTATCGATACATATTATTTATTATTAGGCAGTATCAGCAAAACGCCAGAACAAAAAGTTATTCAAACATGGCATGCTGCCGGAGCCTTAAAAAAATTTGGCTTAGAAGATAAAAGTGTTAATCTTGAGCATAAACAACTCATAAAAAATTATTTATCAGTTTATCATTTTACAGATTATTATTTAGTAAGTTCAGATATTATGAAAGACGTCTTTATTAAAAGTTTAGATGCCAAACCGAATCAAATATTACCATTTGGATTACCTAGGTTAGACCAATATAAAAATAAACATGAATATCCTAATAAAACCAAAAAAATAGCTTTATATGTCCCTACTTATAGAGATTATACAAATGAAATTCATACGATAGATAAACAGAAATTTGAAAAAATGTGCCCTGAATACGAACTTGTGACTAAATTACATCCAAGCATTACTTCACATGATTCAGATCCGAGAGATATACAAGATTTAGTTGAAATGGCAGAAATCATTATTACAGATTACAGTTCACTCAGTATTGAAGCAGCACTTTTAAATAAGACGATTATTTTCTATAGTTATGATGAAGCAAAGTATGATGAAATGAGAGGACTCAATCAATACTATTATGAAATGACGAAAGAGAACAAAGCTTATGATTTAGAAACACTTTATAAACTTGTGAATCTGAATAAAATTAATCATAAAATTAAACCAATGTGGCATCAGTATACAAACTACGATGCAACTCAAAAGTTAGTTGATTTTATAAACAAAGGAGCTTAACGATATGGAAGTAAGTGTCATTATCCCTATTTATAATGCAGAAAAAACAATAGAGCAAACCATTAAATCAATTAAAAGTCATTATGAGCATGAAATCATTTGTATTAATGATGGATCTAAAGATAATAGTGCAGATGTAATTAGCAAAATTAATAATCCTAATATTGTACTTGTGAATCGAGAAAATAAAGGTGCTGCGGCAACGAGGAATGAAGGCATTAGTATCGCAAAAGGTAAATATATTATGTTTTGTGATGCAGATGATAAATTAGGTGAAGGCATTATCGACAAAATGGTTGATGCGATAAAAAGAAATGATACAGATATCGTGGTCGGTAAGGTTTCTCATTTAATTGGTGATCAGATTAGACCGATTCAAACATACAATGATTTAAAAGCTGTAGATCGTACGACATTAAACTTAACACCAGAAGTTACGCAGTCTATAGGTCCATACGGTAAATTGTACAAACATGACGTATTAGAAGATATTAGATTCGATGAAGATATTACTTTTTGTGAAGAGCATACCTTTAATTTAAAAGCTTGGTCAAAGAGTCGTATTACAATATTAGATGATTCAGCGTACTTGTATAATATAGGTATTGAAGACTCAATAGTAGCGACAAGTTACAAAAATATTGAAAAATATTTAAATGATGCCATTGAAGTTAGAAAAAGAACTTTGGACATTTTAAGTGATTTAAAAGAAAAAGTGAGTAACTATTATAGTTATAGAATGGATTATCTTATTATTTACTTTTTAATTCGAAATAATTTTATGAAAGTAGAAAACTTAAATCATGTTATAGATCCAGCAATTAACTATTTAAAAGTCGTACAACCACTTCAAACGAATAGTGTGAAAGATTTAAAAGAACTCGTATTGACAATTGCTGCGACTTACAATTTTGAAAGATTTAAAGAAGTGGCAAGTAATTTAGATATGCAAATTGATAAAAAAACTTATCGTACTTATAAACTCAAACTATTTAAACTTAAGACAAAAATGAATTTAAGAAATATAAGAAATAAAAGAAAGAAAATATCTCATTAAATTATAAAAAATAAAAATACTAACAGCCTTAAATGGTTGTTAGTATTTTTTATTTATTTTCATATATTAATTTCCAGTGTTGAATCAATATTTACATTTATTAATTAAATATACATAAACTTTACAATAGTTAATTATTTGATATAATTTACAATTGCATATCAAATTAAATTAAAATGGAGTTAAAATATGGATAAAAATATAATTGATATTGAAAGAAAGTTTAGGCCAGAAATTGAAGGCCTAAGGATTGTTGCAGCTTTATTAGTCGCTATTTACCATATTTGGTTTGGTAAAGTATCTGGTGGGGTAGATGTTTTCTTTGTTGTATCAGGATTCCTGATTACAACATCAATCATATCTACAATCAATAAAACAGGGGAATTTAAGTTTTGGCCATACATATCTAAATTAATGAAGCGTTTATTTCCGCTTGCATTTATTATTATATTAGTGATTCTCATATTAAGTATATTTTTCTTACCATCAACCATTTTTGATAAAACAATGAAAGAAGTCATTTCATCAATGTTCTATTATCAAAATTGGCAGTTGGCAATTAGTAATACAGATTATTTAGATGCACACCAAATGAAAAGTCCACTTGAACATTATTGGGCAATGTCCATTCAAGGACAATTCTATATCATTTGGTTCTTATTATTTACATTTATATTATTCATAATAAAAAAATATAAATTAGTAAATGGAAAGAGAATAGTAAATTACTTACTCGGTTTTATATTTATTGTATCCTTTGCATACTCAGTATATTTAACAGCAGTTAATCAACCTTTAGCATACTTTATTACATTTACGAGAGTATGGGAATTTGCGTTAGGTGGTTTACTTTGTATTAACTTAAGCAAAATTAAAATCAATAATTTAACAGCAGAAATTATTGGATGGATTGGTCTTATTGGTTTAATTTTAACGGGGGCTTTATTTGATGTATCAACAATGTTTCCAGGTTATATTGCTTTATGGCCTATGACTTGTGCATTACTGATTATTTTATCAGGTAATAAAGATACTAAATACGGTGTTAAGAACTTCTTATCTATGCCGATTATGATTAAACTAGGTGGCGTATCATTCGGAATATACTTATGGCACTGGGTATTGCTATCATTCTACAAATACAATATTTCAGAAACACCTGGTATTATTTCAGGGATACTTATCATTGTATTATCAATTGCTCTGTCATTTATTACGACTAAATATATTGAAACACCTATAAGAAGTGCAAATTTAAATAAAGTCGCATTCAAGAGAATAGGTATTATTGCATTAGCTAATATCATTTTAATCGCTGGTTTAGTCTCTCATAATGCATATGTGAAAATATCTGACGATAAAACACTAGCATCGAAAGATTATCCAGGAGCACTAGCCGCAACATCAAAACAAAAAATTAAAGAAAATGATCCAAAGCCTGAATTTGCCAATGTATTTGATGATTTACCACAATCACACTTAGATGATTCAAATCAAGGATTAAAAAAATCAGATTTAAAGATTGGTACTTATGGTAAGAAAAAAGACTACAAAGCAACAATTGCTTTAGTAGGTAGTTCACATTCTGAACATTGGTTAGGAGCAGTTATTGAAGCGGCAAAAGAGCATGATTATAGAGTGATTAATATCACAAGATCTGGAACAAGATTCTCTACAGGTTATGATGATAATTCATTAAAAGGGCAATGGGTTAAAAATGTCGAAAACTATTTAAAGAAATCTGATGATATTGATCTAGTGTTATCACATGTTACAGCAGCTGACTCAAATAGCGATAAGATTCAACAACAAATGGTAGATGAATTATTAAAAGTTAAGAATGATTATAATATAGAAGTAATGGCAATAAGAGATATTCCGAGATATGATTTTAATGTTTCAGAAGAACTAGAAAAATCTGGTGAAAAAGAGACAATTAAACTTATGAATAAAGGAAATAACCAACAAGATACTTCATATTGGAAAAAACTATCAGAAACAAGCAAAGATTTACCAAAATTCGATCCATCAGAATACTTTAAAGTGAATGGCAAGTATAGACCGATTATAGGTAATATTGTTGTGTATCGTGATATGGACCATATGACAAACACTTATTCAGAATCTTTCGGACCTATTTTAGCTAAAGAAATTAAATCTATCGTAAAAAAATAGAGAGCGGACAAAGTCCACTCTCTATTTTTATAATTTTTGTTTGAGTATATCTTTAAAGACGTGCTTTAAAATTTTTTCAGTGTCACCATGATAATGGTCATTCAATTTATTGCTAGCAATAGAAACAATAAATTCGTTGTTAGAATATGTTACAAAATCATTTTGATAAAATATGCCTCTGTATCTTTGGTGATTAGGGTAACTATAAAATCAATATCTATAAGGGCTAGGATATAAATTTGTAGAGGCTTTTGATAGTAAATTATCAGTTGATGATTTAGAAAGTAATTTATTTGATTTAAATTGACTTACTAGTTTAGCCATATCATCTGTTGAAATATAGATATTGCCAGCGCCATCGTATTTATCCAAAGTGGATGGGTAGAAATATATGGATTGATTATTTTTAAATTTATATCCTTTTACCATAAACTCTTGTTGAGTAATTGCGTCATAGCGAGCAGTATATTTTAAATGAGCTTTATTAATGATAAGTTCATTTAAGTTTTGTGCGTATGATTTTTTTGTAGCATTTTCTATGACTTTAGCAATTGTGATGTAGTTTGCATCATTATAAAAATAATTATGATAATTTTGGGGTACAACACCATTTAACTTATTACTTTCTATAGCACCATTTAAGCCCATCGCACTAGTTGGGAATTTTGCTTTAGCTAAGCCACTTCTATGCAACATTAAACCTGTTATAAATTTGTTAGCTGACTCAAGTAGGTACATTGATTTGCGATCATTATTTATATTGTTCTCAATATCCCTGAAACCATATGCTTTACTCATTACTGGTTGATTATGTTTATAAATGGTTATATTACCATTAAAAGATTTTGATTTTAAATACTTATCAATTTTTCTTTCCTCTGAAAAATTGATTTTAGATGTTTGCTTATTTTCTTTATGTTTTTTATAAATATGGGTTTGTGATTGCTCTTTTTTATATTGGCGAGCTTGGTAGACATCTTTTAAAAAGATGATTAGGCATATAGCGATGATGCATAATATAAGTTTATTTAATTTCTTCATGTTCTTCTCCTGATGTTTTTACATTATATTACCATGAATGCTATTTTTTTACATTTGATATTGTAAAAAAGAACACATTGATGTGTTCTAGTCATTACCGTATAATTCTTTTTTGATTTGAGTTGTTGAAATACCTTCTGTTCTCTTAAGATAAATCACTTCACAATGGTCTTTTAAGAAGTCGAATTCGCCTTCCCAATCATGTCCCATTAAGAATGTATCAACATTAAATTTTTCTACATCTTCTGTTTTTTGTTCCCAATTATTCTCTGGAATAACTAAGTCAACATATCTAATAGACTCTAGCATCATTTTTCTTTGTTCATAATTGTAATATGATTTTTTATTTTTCAACTTATTGAATTCGTCTGTTGATAAAGCAACAATTAGATAATCTCCATGCTGTTTAGCTCTTCTTAAAAGCTCAATATGGCCGTAATGTAGTAAATCATATGTTCCATAAGTAATTACTCTACGCATTATTTCACCCCATTATTTGATATCTTTAATATTAATATATATATGTATTATTGTAAATAGTTTGCGAAGTTTGTAAATTTATTTTGAAGGTATTTTAATTGGAGGAGTATAAATTTAACTTAATAAAGCTATTTTACATTTCGCTAAATAGTCATCAGTTTAAATTTATAAATATGTAGTGTATTATAATAGAATATGTTAATTTAATGTAAATTATGAATTAGAGGAGTATCTATGGAAGAAAAACTATTTTTAATGACTGAAAATTCATTTAAAAGTACGATAGAATATTTTAATAATAAAGAAGATGTCAATTCTACAGATAAAGAGAAATTACTTTATTATTTAAACAAAGTTTTCAATCCTCTATTTCCTTATAAATTTGACTTTATACTAAAAAATAGAAATGGTTTGTCAATTTTGTTAAGAAAGATTAACTACAGCACTCCTAAAAAAAGTGTTTTTAAATATTTAGAAGGTAAAGCTATGAAACGAGGAGATTTTAAATATAGTTATATGCTATCACAGTTTCGTAAATCTTTATCCATTTTACGCTCTAAAAACTATGTCTTAGATTTTAATCCAAGTAATGTAGACAAAACTATTGTTTATGAATCATTTAATGGTAGGGCATTTACGGACTCTCCAAAGATGCTTTATTTTTACTTAAAAGACGCACTACCTAATTATAAACATATTGTAGTAACGGATAATCATGATTTAGATGAAAATCTTAGATTATTAAATATAGAAACAGTTAAAAAAAATACTAAACAATATTTCAAAGTATATCAAAAAGCCAAATTATGGATTGCTAATACGAGATTATCACCCCAACTTGAGAAAAAAGAAAATCAACTTTTTATTCAAACATGGCACGGTACGCCCTTAAAGAAATTAGCTAATGATCAAACGGTTATTTCTATTCCCGAAATTACGCTTGAAGAGTATCTTTATGGCTTTAATAAAGAAACAAGTAGGTGGGATTTCCTAATATCTCCGAGTGAAACTGCTACTAAACGATTTAAATCTGCTTTTAATCTGAAAGAAGAACAGATTTTAACTTTAGGATATCCAAGAAATGATGATTTAGTTCAGTTAAATAATGAAGATTATATTCATCAACTCAAACAAAAATATGAAATTCCTTCTCATAAAAAAGTCATATTGTATGCACCGACATGGAGAGATAATGATCGTACAGATATAGGTAATTACAATTTTAAATTGAAGATTGATTTAGATTCGTTTAGTAAAGAACTATCCGATGAATATGTATTGCTCATAAGAGCACATTATTTAGTATCAGAACATTTGAATTTAGAAAATTATACAAATGTATATGACTTATCTAATGCTAATGATATCAACGAATTATTCTTAATGAGTGATGTATTAATCACAGATTATTCGTCTGTTTATTTCGATTATGCGAATCTAAGTAGACCAATCTTATTTTTTGCATATGATAAAGATGAATATGCTAACGATATTAGAGGATTTTATTTACCGTATGAATCAGATATACCAGGACCCGTCTTTGAAACAAGTGAAGCATTAATTGAATATATTAAATCAATGCAATATGTAGATATTCCACATTCTGATAATTATAGAAAATTCAATAATAAATATAATCAACTTGATGATGGAGGAGCAACTGAAAGAGTAAGTGAAAAGATTATCGGCACTCTAGATAAAGAAAAGGAGTTTCAATAAATATGAAAATATTAAATATTTATCAAGAACGCGATTTACTAGTCTTTGAGTTTGATCAAACATTGGATAATATTAAAAATGTTTATATAAAAAATGAATTTGATGAAATAATCATTCCACAAACCAATATCAAAAATCAATTTAAAATTAATTTGAATGACGTTTTAGAAAAGTTTTCAAAGTATGATAGAGAAACAATCTTTATTTTACTAGAAAAATCTGATGGCATTACGCAATCCATTCAAAAAATAAACATAAAAAAATATGAATATAATATACAAAACTTTGAAACAGTTATTCATGATGAAGCGACTATTACCCCGTATATTACTAAAAACGGAATTATACAATTCACATTAAAACCAGAATTACCAGTGTCTACTTATTTTGCAAGAAGACATATAGATAAAATTATCATAAATAATAAACAAGCATTTTTAAAAGGGAAGTTCTCAATTCAAAATTCAACACTTGAATATGCTCATATAAGAATTACTTCAAGGTTAAGTGAGCATGTTATTGAGATACCATTAGAACCAGTTGTATTTAATGTGTATAAGTCACTAAATTCTACAAGTTATGATTTTGAAATTGATATTTTTAATGAACTTAAGCAGTATTTAGAAAATGACTTTGATTCTGAAGATATTATTGATATCTTCTTAAATATTAAAGTAAATGAATTTAAAAATGTAATCGATGTAAAATTAGGTAACCCCAGAATTATGGTAGAAAGATTTGCTAAAGGTGAAGTATCAATTGATCTTGGGCAAACTGTAAAAACGGCTATACCATATTTCACAATAAAAGGTAGAAACCTATCATTTAGAATTAATGAATATACAAAAGAAGATTATGAAGCATACAAAAAATTAATGCACGACTATCCAACATTAATCAAAAACAATTTGAACAAAAATAAAGTTTGGGTGATTGGTGAAAAATCATATAAAGCCCAAGATAATGGCTATCATTTCTTTAAATATATGAGAACTGAGCATCCTAATGAAGAAGTATATTATGTTATTGATAAAAATTCTGAAGAACGAAAAAATGTAGAACCATATGGAAATGTCATCGATTTTAAATCAAAAGAACATTTCGAAGTTATGATTAAAGCAGATATTATTTGCAGTACGCATCATACAGAATTATTGTTCCCAAGTCATGAAGCAAGTTATGTGAAAAAAATTAGAGCTAAACGCGTCTTTTTACAACATGGTGTACTAGGTGCTAAAAACTTAACACAGATAAATGGTAAACAACTGAAAGACTTTAACGTTGATATGTTTATCACAAGCTCTAATCGAGAAAAACAAATCGTCAATAGAGATTTATTATTTGATTCATATCAGGCAAAAGTTACTGGTCTCTCAAGATTTGATGAATTATTTAAGGAAAACGTAGAAGTTAAAAATCAAATCTTAATTATACCTACATGGCGTGATTGGATAACAAATATTAATAGTCTTTTAGAATCTGATTATCTACAAAATTATAATAACTTATTGAATAGACCAGAATGGAAAACAATTGCTCAAACAAAAAATGTAGATATCATATTCTGTTTACACCCAAATATGCAGGCATTTGTTGAGTATTTTGATATACCTGATTACATTAAAGTCATTAGACAAGGTGAAGTAGATGTTCAATTACTTATTAAAGAAAGTAAATTGATGATTACAGACTATTCAAGTGTTGCGTTTGACTTTAGTTTCTTAGAAAAACCAGTTATTTACTATCAATTTGATAGAGATAGATTTATCGGTAAATTACCATCGCATTTAGATCTTGATAAAGAACTACCTGGTAGAATTGTTGATAATGTTGAAGCAGTTATAGAAGCGGCTAACCATTATGTTGATAACGACTTCAAGAATGAACAACAAATTATCAATAAAGCTAATAACTTTGTAGCATATAAAGATACAAACAATTCACAACGTATATATGAAGAATCTAAATCATTTAAACGTAGAAATATCATTAAAGATGCATTAAAATATGATATTCTTTCACAACATGTGTTTAAACGATTTAGAAGACATAAAAAATACTTTGATATTATGTCGTATATGAATAAATTCCTAGTGAGATTTGGGAAAATAGATGAAAAATTAATTGTGATAGAAAGTAACTTAGGTAAACAAGTTACAGATAGTCCTAAAATGATTTACGATCAAATTAAAGCGCTCGATAAAGGTTATAAGATCGTATGGGTATCCAACAAAATATATCCATTTGATGATGAAAATGTAATAACAGTGAAACGTTTAAGCCCAAGTTATTATAAATATTTATCATTAGCTAAATACTGGATCAATAATCAGAACTTCCCACACTATATCGAGAAAAAGAAAAACACAACATATATTCAAACATGGCATGGTACGCCATTGAAAAAAATGTTAAATGATGTTGATGACTTTAAAGGTAGAGATGAAGGTTATATTGATAGAATTAATCGTTCAGTTTCAAGATGGGATTATTTAGTTTCACCAAGTCCGTACGCAACGAGTTGTTTTAAATCTGCATTTAACTTTAAAAAAGAAATGCTAGAAGTGGGCTATCCACGTAATGATATCTTCTATGAAAATGAAAGTGATATTGAAGAAAAACAACATATTATCAAACGTAAACTTTCAATTCCTAAAGATAAAAAAGTGATATTATATGCACCAACATTTAGAGATGACGAAGTATCATCTGCGAAAAAACATTTAATTAATTTAAAATTAGATTTACACCAAATGAAAGAAAAACTTGGAGACGAGTACGTACTTCTCTTAAGACCTCATATCATTATTAGTAATAATATTATTATCGATAAATCATTAGAAGGTTTTATATATAATGTTGCGAGCTACGAAGATATTAGTGACTTGTATTTAATTAGTGATATTTGTATTACAGACTATTCATCTGTAATGTTTGATTATGCTAATACCCAAAAACCATTACTATTCTTCACATATGATTTAGAACATTATAAAGATAATTTAAGAGGATTCTATATGAACTTCGAAGACGAAGCACCAGGTCCATTGTTGAAAGACAATGAAAGCTTAATAGATGCTATTCTAAACATAGAAACGGTTAATGAATCATATAAAGATAAATATGATAAATTCTATGAGAAATTCTGTTCATTTGAAAAAGGAACAGCGGCGAAACAAATTGTCGATAAATTATTTTAAATAAACAAAAAGCAGAACTGACGCTGTAATTGTATGTCAGTTCTGCTTTTTATTATTTATTCGTTAATTTTAACGAAAGATTGCCATTTATAGTAGGGTAGAAAACACCTTTTTTATCTGTTAAATTAATTTTCTTATCATAACCAAATTTAATATTTAAATGCTTAAATCCATCATATACGATGATACAGTTATAAATTGCTGCTGGTTTATTATTGATTTCAGTTTTTGGTATTGAGATGGTTATGAGGTTATCTTGGATATCTATATTCTCAATAACAATATCATCTTTGTAATCTTTACGAGACATAAGAGACAAGTTACGTATTTTGTCAGTATCTATACCATCTATTTCAATTTGTATTTTGATGGATTTGTCTACTTCAGCTATGTTTAATAACGTTGCCTGTTGAAATGGTATTGTGAATCTTTCATTAGAATCAGTTAATATTGTTTGTTTTTGTTGCTTTTGAATGATTTTAGGTTGTTTTTTCAGCCAAGTAAAGAAATTGATGAATGATTCATAATCATTATTTTGAATAAAAGTAATTGCGTCTGTATATTCTTGACTGATTGTTTGAATGATATCTGTTTTTATATATGATTGGTTGAAAAGCTCGTTCAGTTGTTTAAAATACCGAACTTGTTTTTGTTTATCACTATTTAGGAATACATGACTATTACAACTTTTCAATAAATCATATTCTAAAAATCGATTTAACAATCGAATGTTTTTAGTGTTTGATTCTTGTTTTAGTAAATGTTGAATAATTTCTAAATCTGAATCACGTTTTTCATAGAAATCTATACCCGTTGTAAGAGATTCATTAGATGTTGTTCTGTCAATAATTGAACAATTATCTGTAAACGTAGATACATCATTAATATAAGGACTCAAGTTAGTGAAAAACATTTTATCTTCCCCGAAATGTAAGTTTTCCGGGAACTTTATATTGTGTTTTTTAATATGACTTAGTTTAATAAATTTTGATGGCGGACCAAAGTGATTATATATATATGGGATGTCATTGATGTTATAATTATAACGATTATCGTTACTCATAAATCTAGCATGTACAGTTAAAGAATGGTCATTTTGACGTAACGTTCTACCAACAATCATGTCTGATTTAAGAAGTTTATCGTCATTAGCAATTCTTGCTAATATATCTGTTGCTAAATAATCATCTGCATCTAGAAAATAAATATATTGGCCTGTTGCTTCTCCAATACCGATATTACGAGGTTTTGAAGGACCACCTGAATTTTCGTCTAAAATGATAACTTTGATATTTTTAGCATCATAGTTTTTAATTAAGTTTTGAGTATTATCTGTAGAATGATCGTCTACAATGATGATTTCATAATATTTTTTATCTAGTGATTGATTTAATATTGAATCGATTGCACGTTTTATTTTAGCTTCATTATTATATGATGTGACAATAATAGAAAAAAGCTTTTTACTTTTGAATAACATAAATTAACTCCATTCGTTTAAAAAAATCAAATTGCATAAACAATGTGGCATATTTGTCTCACATTGTTTATATAATGTAATATGAATAGAAAGTGAAGTCAATTTATTGTATTAACTTAAAATATATGAGGTGTAAAATGATTAAAATTATAAATGTTCATGACCAGCATAATTTAAAGAATTATTTAATTACAGAATGTCATGAAGAAAATCATATTATTTTAATAGATAAATATACGCAAGTTAGGGAAGAAGTATTAAACAATTTAGAATTGGATAACCAATCTTATATTGTTGATTATACAAACAATGGTTTTTATACAAACGATAGTAGATATATGGGGAAGGCATTTATTACAGTTGCTGATTGGTTTAATAATATTACACTTCAACCAAATATTATTTTCAAAAAAGATGAGCTATTATGGCTAATTTCTAATTATAAGTGGGAAACGATATTTGATATCACATTAAATGCGATTTTCCACTTGGATGAAATTAAGATTGATCCTCACGTTATATTTGACTATGTTCATCAAAGTAAACCAAGTGCAAGCTGTTTAGCAGCATTTAAAAATGAAAGTCTCAGTTTTGAAGAAAAATTCTATTTAAACAAAATTGCACTTTTAAATGGCATAACGCCAATATTTAAAGCGAAAGAAACATGTCTTCCTTCTATCGCAAGAACAATTGATAAAGTCATGTTAAAATCACATTTTCAATTACCTAAAGTTGCGTATCAAAAATTAAATAATACGGCACTACAAAAACAAATGAAGGCAATTAATATTTATGAAAAAGATCAGTCGAAAATTAAGCCACATATTGTATTTTTAGGTTTCGATTATGGTTACAGAGGTAATTCAAAATATTTATTTGAATATTTAATAAAGCAACATCCTAAATATACTGTTTACTTTATTACGGACCAAGAAAAGGGTGATCACTTTGTGTCACCATCTCATTCTGATACGAAACAAATTATAGAAGAAGCAAATGTAGTAATACTTGAAAGCTACTTGCCAGATCATTTTAAACCTAATGGTACAATCATTCAGTTATGGCACGGTACACCTTTAAAACGACTATTCTTAGACAGTAAAGAACCTAAACAAAATATTGATATTTATAATTATCGAGCACGTAAATATAATAAATTAATTAAACAAGATTATTTTATAACGGATGTGGATTCTATCAATGGTGTATTTAAATCTGCATTTCCATTAGAAGAAACAAAAATTGTTGCATGTGGTTATCCAAGAAATCAGTATTTATTAGAGCAACACTCAAATTCAAATGAAATAAATAAAATCAAACAGCAGTTAAATTTAAATACTGAAAAAGAAACAATTCTGTATACGCCGACATGGAGAGATAATCAAGAAGAAGAGTTTTTATTAGAATTTACAGATGAGATGAAAGCGAAATATAACATTATTTATAAATATCACGAAGAAGATCATGCCAATAAACAACATAATTATATCGATACAACACAGTTTGAAACACAACAATTACTACTTGTTTCTGACATTGTAATCAGTGATTACTCTTCAATCGTATTTGATGCATTAACAATTGATAAAAAAGTATATCTATATACACCAGATTTTAATAATTACGATTATAACCGTGGTTTATATAAAGAAGTTTATGAAACAATCAATGATAATCAATATTTTGATCAGTCATTATTGTTTAATGCAATTATGAATAACCATTATTATACGATTAGTGATCAATTTATCAACAAAAATAATCAGTCATACGAAACTATCACGCAATTGATAGAACAAGCTATGGACTGAAAAGGGGGATTTATATGAAATCTTTTACATTTTTAGTTCACAATATTTATCATATGGGTGGGACGACGAAATCAATTTCTAATTTGGCAAATAAATTAAGTGAAAAAGGTCACTCTGTAAAAATATTGTCAGTATTTAAAGCGAGCGATGAACCTTATTTTAAGTTGCATGAAAATATAGAAATTCAACCCATTATTGAATATAACAAAACCATTAAAGGTTTGAAAAATATATTTGTAAATAGAATCAATAAGTATACACCTTTTTTGAGTCCTAAAATTATTCATCCGTCTGAACCTGGACTTCATCAATTTTCAAGTCATATCGAGCAACATATTGTTAAAGCCATTCAGAATGTGAATACAGATATTATTGTAGGAACACGCGCAAGTTACAATATACTTGTTAGCAAATATGCTAGTCAGTCGGTATTTAAAATTGGGATGGAACATATGTATTTACATGCACATGATGAGCAATATCAAAAAGATATGCTTAAAAGTTATGAACGACTAGATTTATTTACGACATTAACTAAAGAGGACCAACAAGATTATCAACAAGGTTTAACACATACTAAAGTAATCATTGTTCCAAATATACTAAATGAAACTCAATATAACGTAGATAAGCAAAATACAATTGTTGCTGCAGGTAGATTTGAGCGTGAAAAAGGGTTTGATTTGTTACTGGATAGTATCAATTTAATTCAAGACACAATGCGAAAATATCAATTTCAATTAGAACTATATGGTGATGGACAAGAAAAAGAACAATTCCATCAATTGATCAATCAATATAATATTCAAGATATTGTGAAGCTTAAGCCTACTACTAATGTGTTACCACAAGTATTAGCTGAAAGTAAAATTACGGCTGTTCCATCTAGAGTTGAAGGTTTTGGACTTGTTATATTAGAGGCCATGTATCAACGAAATGTAGTTATCAGTTATAAAGGATGTTATGGTCCAGAATTTTTAATTGAAAATCAGAAAAACGGTTATTTAGTAGACTACCAAGATGCTAAACAATATGGCGCGCAACTTGCATATGTCATTGAAAATTATCATCATCATGATGTTCAAAATGTCATTCAAAAAGGTCTTGAAAGAAGTAACGATTTCGACGGTGATGTCATTTATGAGCAATTCATGAAAGATTTAAACAAGCATTTTAAATAAGCAACAACCTCAATCCCTAACAAGACAATTGTTAGGGAATTTTTAATAGGGTGTTAAGATATTGTAAATATTAATTAATTGTCTTTCTTATAAATATCCTTATATATATACTTACAACTGTATAATACTTAAAGGAGATTTTTATATGCAGACAAATCCTATTAATCTAGACAAAAAATTTAGACCTGAAATTGAGGGGCTAAGAGTTATTGCAGCATTATTAGTTGCGATATATCATATTTGGTTTGGGAAAGTGTCTGGAGGCGTCGATGTATTTTTCGTTGTTTCAGGATTCTTAATTACCACTTCCATTATTTCTAAATACAATAAAACAGGGTCATTTAAATTTATACCTTACATAACAGGATTAATTAAACGATTATTTCCTTCTGTTATAACTGTTTTACTCGTAACAGTTATCTTAAGCTTTTTCTTATTGCCAGAATCAATACTTGGCAAAACGATAAAAGAAATCATTGCTTCTTTATTTTATTATCAAAACTGGCAACTCGCTTTATCGAGTACAGATTATTTAAATAAAGATCAAATGAAGACGCCAGTTGAACATTTTTGGGCAATGTCGATTCAAGGACAATTCTATATTATTTGGTTTGTTATTTTTAGTTTGATTTTTATGTTATATAAAAAATACACTAACCTTAAAGTTATTAATGTCATAAATCTTTGTTTAGGTACATTATTTATCGTTTCGTTATCGTATTCTATTTATTTAACGCACGTCAATCAACCTTGGGCATATTTCCATACATTTACAAGAGTTTGGGAATTCTCTCTCGGTGGCTTATTAGCAATCAATCTTAATAAAATTAAAATTAACCGACTAGTAGCAAGTTTAATTGGATGGTTAGGCTTAATAGGCTTGATCTTAACGGGTATTATTTTTAATGTATCAACCATGTTTCCTGGATATATTGCACTATGGCCAATGTTATGTGCCGTATTTATACTCGTTTCTGGTAACTATGAAACTAAATATGGTGTTAAGAAATTCTTAGGATCATCCATTATGGTGAAGGTTGGCGGATTGTCATTTGGCTTATATTTATGGCATTGGGTGATTTTATCATTTTATCAGTACCATAATAATGAACGACCTGGAATTGTATTAGGTATTTGTATGATTTTACTATCATGGTTATTATCATATTTCATGACTCGTTATATTGAAAAACCAATCAGAACAGCATCTTCTGATAAAATTGCATTCAAAAAATTAGGAATTGGATTAGCGATACAGTTATTGGCAATCGCATCTTTATATTTCGTTATCTTTAATAATCCTTTTGAAAAAGAAAAGGTAGCATTGAGTGAAAATTATCCTGGTGCAATGGCTGCAGAAAAACATGTAAAAGTTAAAGAAGGTGTTGAAGCAATTCCAGAGTTTTCAAAAATCAGAAACGAATCACCAGATTCTACAAGAGACAAAGTACATCAAAAAATAGGTGAATCAAAAGTTCTAGTAGGTGAGTACGGTAAAAAAGAAAACTATGATAAGACAATCGCTTTAGTAGGGAGCTCTCACGCTCAACATTGGTTAGGCGCACTTCAAAAAGCAGCTGAAGAAGGAAATTATAGAGTATTAAGCATGACGAAAAGTGGCTGTGTATTAACAACGAAAGACAGTGACCGAGATTGTACAGAGTGGAATAAAAATTTAATTAAAGAACTTGATAAACAAGACGTCGATTTAGTTGTAACAACTGCAGATTCAAGTACAGATGTAAATGGGAAAATCGATCCATTACAATTAAAACAATATCAAAACATTACAAATACAAAAACACCGATTATGGCAATAAGAGATAATCCGAGATATGAGTTTAATGTTCCAGAAACATTAGATAAATTCGGAGAACAAGAAACGATACAGAAGATGAATGCTAAACAACGTTTGCCAAAAGTATCTAAATGGGATCAACTTGAAAAAAAGCCAGCAAATACAAAATATGTAGACTATACATCGTATTTCAAAGAAGATGGAAAATTTGCGCCAGTTATAGGTAACGTCATTGTATATATGGATAAAGGGCATATATCAAATAGTTACTCTAAAACGTTTGGTCCTAAAATAAAGAAAGATATCGAACAATACTTTAAAGAACTTAATCATTAATCTATAAAGCCCCTCAATCATATGAATTTATATGAGCGAGGGGCTATTTTTAACACGAAATATTGAGCAATTGTAAACAATGATAAAAGAGTGTAAACCCTTCCTTAAGTATCTGTTAAACGACTGTTTATTGTATTCATAGAAGTTACAATATATTTAACATTACGAAAGTAATAGCTTAACAATTAATTATTAAAGGATGGATAAAATATGAAATTAACTACTATTGGTTTAGGATACATTGGATTACCAACATCAATTATGTTTGCGAAACATGGTGTAGATGTTGTAGGTGTCGATATAAATAAAGAAGCAGTAGATAAATTAAATAATGGTCAAATTCATATTGAAGAGCCTGGCTTACAAGAAGCTTATGAAGAAGTGTTAGCTAAAAATAAATTCAAAGCAAGTATGCAACCTGAAAAAGCAGATGCATTTATTATTGCAGTTCCAACTCCAAATAATGATGATCAATATGAATCATGTGATATTTCGTTAGTAATGGGTGCAGTTGAATCTATCGTACCATTTTTAGAAAAAGGTAATACGGTCATTGTAGAATCTACGATAGCACCAAGAACAACTGACGATCATGTTAAACCATATCTTGAAAGCCAAGGATTTGAAATTGGTAAAGATATATTCTTAGTACATTGCCCTGAAAGAGTGTTACCAGGAAAAATATTACATGAACTTATTCATAACAATCGAATAATTGGTGGTATAACACCAGCATGTGTTGAAGCGGGTAAACGTGTATATGGAACATTCGTACAAGGTGAAATGATTGAAACAAATGCTAAGACAGCAGAAATGAGTAAGTTAATGGAAAATACTTACCGTGACTTGAATATTGCGCTAGCAAATGAACTTGCGATGGTATGTAATCATTTAGATATTAACGTATTAGAAGTTATCAAGATGGCGAACAAACATCCACGCGTGAATATTCATTTACCAGGTCCAGGCGTTGGTGGTCATTGTTTAGCAGTTGATCCATACTTTATTATCGCTAAAGATCCAGAAACAACGAATCTCATTCAAGAAGGTAGACGTATTAATCGTTCAATGCCTCAATATGTTATTAATGAGTCTAAGAAAATTTTAGAAACTTTAAATGGTCATAAGGTTGTTGTATTTGGATTAACTTATAAAGGTGATGTAGATGATGTCAGAGAATCGCCAGCATTTGATATTTATAATGATTTGAGAAAAGAAAATGATATTCAAGTAGAAGCATATGATCCACATGTTGAGCTAGGTTTTGTCCAAAAAGATATTCAAAAAGCAGTTAAAGATGCATCTCTTGTATTAATTTTGAGTGACCATTCAGAATTCAAAAATTTAGTAGATCAAGATTTTGAAGGTATGAAAGACAAAGTCATTTTCGATACGAAAAATGTCGTTCAATCACAATTTGAGCAAGTTAAATATTACAACTACGGTAATTTATATACTTTCGGAAAAGATATTGCACTTTCATTTAATAAGTAAAGATTGAGGGGTCTTCATATGATAGACGTTAAAAGTCCAATTATTCAAAGCGGATTGAGCTTTCAAATTATTTTAAGAGAACCAGAAAATCAAGAAATATTTGATGTAGATGATGATGAACTTACAGTCGGCTATGCGTCTGACTATTTAAATAAAGCATTAAAAGTTATTTCTGTAAAAGAGATAGAAAGTGAACTATATGGATTAATTGTAAGAGGTACGAATATTATAGGATGGACAAGATTAAATCATTCTATCAAATTAATTTCGAAACCTATTGATACGATAAGAGTAGATTTACGTCATTTCTCTACACCACAAATTAATAGAGAGCTAGGATTTAAAGTTGATTATAATTTGTTGTTTAAAGAAAAAAACTTTTCATCTAGAGCGTTGTATTTAATTGAAGGTGAAGTGTTAGAAGCTGTATTTAATAAAGGAACATTTACAGGGTTTGTGCCTACGAAAGATATAGATAGAGCAATTCCTATTAATAAAAAAGTATCGATAGAAGAATCTACAATTTTTTATCAAGATAGTGCATTGCACAAATCAATCGATTTATCATTGGATGAAGAACAATTTGATTTCAATAACGTCTCGATTGATATGGTTTTCTTAAAGGCAGAATCGGTAAGGATCATAATTAAAAAGAAAAAATATTGGATTAGCTTAAATGATTTAGAAGATAAAAGTATAATTCAAGATTTAGAAGCTAAGCAATATGAAAATTATAACGAGTTAACACTAGAACAGCTGGATATGATTACAAACTTTCAAGAAGAAAGAAAAGAATCAAAATCTGCAATTGTTCGTTTGATAAACGAAAATATCTCATTACAAAAAACAAATAAAAAAGAAGAAAAAGCGCAGTATGAAAGACTATATATGAATTTGAAAAATTCTAAATTAGGAAAGATTCAAACGAAATACTGGAGTTGGAGAAATAGGAGGAAATCATAATGTCTTCAAATATGCCAACAAATATCAATCGAAATAGTAATATCGAATCCACTAAAGAGGCTTTAGTTAATTTTGATGATAAAACAAAAGTTGAACAATTAGAAGAAGTGTTAGATATTGTTGAACAAGATTATATGTATGGACTATATAAATTAAAAAAGGTTAAAGATCATACAAATCATCATAATTACTATAAAAAAGTAGCAGAAGAATCAAAATTAGATTTCCTTGAAAATCACCAACAACATTTATCAAAACTTGTAAATTCTGATACGTCACGTGTATTTATTAAAAATAAATACAAAGTTGGTCTCATTGCTGATGAATTTTTATATAACTCATTTAAAGATATAGGTAATATCGTTTATTTAGATAGTGAATTTACGGATTTAACTAGAGATATGGATGTTGTGATTGTTGCGACAGCATGGAGAGGTATAGACGGAAGTTGGACAGGGTTAGCTTCAGTAAATAGTGAGAAACGAAGAATGCTCATTGAAGGCATTCAAAAGGCTAGAAAATTCAATATACCGATAGTCTTTTATTCTAAAGAAGACCCTGTCAATTTCCATTTATACAAAGATATCGCGACAGAATGCGATATTATTCTGACATCTGCTGCGGAAGTGGTAGAAGATTATAAAGAGTATTGTCAAAATGATAAAGTACATGTACTTCAATTTGGTATTAATCCTCATTACCATAATCCAGTAGGTACGAGAAATCCATATAATAAATCATTTAAAAACGATGTTATTTTTGCAGGAAGTTGGACTGAGAAATATCCTGTTAGAAACCAAGAATCTGCAAGAATCTTTGATGAATTAATCGATAATGAAAATGACTTAACAATTGTCGATAGAAACTTACCGTTAAGAAGAAGACGTTACCAATTCCCAATGAAATATATCCCATTTTTAACTATGCCAATCGATCATGAAGAACTAATGAAATTGCATAAAGTATATAGATGGGCAGTAAATGTCAATTCAGTAAAATATTCAGAAACGATGTTTGCTAATAGAATCTTTGAATTACAAGCTTTTGGGAATTTAATCTTATCTAACTATTCAGTAGGTGTTAATAATCAATTTCCAAATGTATTTATGATTAATCATAAAACTGATGTGGCACCAATTATGAACCAATATCAAGAATATGAAATAGAAGATATGCAGGCTAAAAGTATACGTAGTGTGATGAGAAACTGTACAACGTATCATCGCTTAGATGAAGTTCTATCATATATTGGCATTGAACCGACTCAAAAAGAATCACAAATACTCGTAGTTGTTGATGCATTAACCGATAAAATGAAAGATATTCTATATCGACAATTACATGTTCAGTTTGATGTTATAGAAGCGCAAGATACGATAGAAGATGCATCACAATATGATTTTATAACTTACATGAAAGATTCAATCGAATATGAAGAATATTATTTAGAAGATTTATTAACAGCATTTAAATATGTAGATGTTGATTTTGTTACGAAAGATAAACAACATGAAGCACATCAATTTATTGAAAAAGCTCAAAATAAATATGTAACAATGTATCATAAAAATATATTCGATCAACAATTGAATATTACACAATCTCAAAATGGCTATAATTTAGATCAATCAGAAATTTATGACGCATCTTTATATGGTCAAAGTAACCGTAAGAAAAAATTAAGTGTCATTATTCCAATTCATAATAATGGTACTTATTTAGAAGACAAGTGTATGAGAAGTTTAAGAAGATCTTCAATATTTAAAGATATGGAAATTATATTCGTAAATGATGGTAGTACGGATTCTGAAACGATATCTATTATTAATCGATTAAGAAGACGATACCCAGATATCGTTTACTATGCATATGAAGAGGGATCAGGTAGTGCTTCAAGACCTAGAAATAAAGGTGCTGAACTTGCTTCTACAGATTATATTACTTATTTAGATCCTGATAACGAAGCTACTGGTGATGGTTATGCAACATTATTAGAAGAAATAGAATCGAATAAAGATGTCGATATGGTTATCGGTAATATTATTAAAGAAGATAATAAGCGCAGAGCATTGTTTAATTATGCTGGCACAGTGATGAAGTATAACGATGGAAAATTATTAATCGAAGACCCTAAAAAATATATGAAAAAATGTGGTCTGCGTGCTCAAAGTATTCAAGCTTTAATCATTAAATCACAAATTATTAAAGACAATAATATTCGAATGATTGAAGGTGCTGCTGGCCAAGATACTTTATTCTTCCAAGAATTAATGATTCATTCTAAAAAAGTACAAGCTGTAACAGATGTTATTCATATGTATTATGCTGCTGTGTCTGGATCAGTTACAAATTCGATTTCTAAGAAGCTATTTGATAAATATTACACGTTAGAAATTGAAAGAATTCCATTTTACGAAAAACATGGATTGTTAACATCCTACTTAGAACATAGATTTAATTTTTACGTTAAAGGCTGGTATTTGCCAAGATTAGAAAAAGTAAAACCGGAAGAAAGAAAAGAAGCGGTAGAACGATTTTTAGAAATATATAGTTTGTATGATCAATATAAACGTCCAGAAGACCATGATTTAAATCAATATGTTGAACATTTAAAGCAAGAAGTTCAGCAATAATTGCATGATTGATATAAGGGGGTGTGTATGATGGATAATACGTTCATAAATTTTAACAAAGCATATATGATCGTTCCTCGACAAATTTCAATTGAAGATAAAAACTATCGTCAATATGTTCAATTCACTGACTTTACGATTTATTTTTCAAATGATTTAAGTGATTATGAGTATACAAAGAATGACATCAAAGTAGTCATATTAGGTCATTTTGTGCATACGAAACATGTCGATTTAAAATATCCTGAAATATGCGCCCAATTATTATCTCACGAAATAGATTCTTATGCTTTTCTTGAAGAGATGAGTTTTTATAATGGCAGGTATGTTATGTTAATAGAGTATAATGGACGTTTGCTACTATATAATGATGCAACGTCATTTTTATCATTGTATTATCATGCATCTCATGATTTATATGCTAGTCATTCTGAATTAGTGAATCAACTCGTAAAGTTATGTTTTGATAAGACTTGTGAAAGAATCGCACATAAGTCATATGGATTTTTAGACTATAGTAAATATAAAGATGTTTATAAATTCAATGCCAATACAAGATTTAATATAACAGACCATACAATTAAAAGAATTTATCCAATCAACCCATGTGTTAAGAAATCAGCAGAAGAAGTATATAGTATCGTTAACCATGAAATTGAAGCAGCGGTTGATTATTTATTTCGATTTAATCAAAAAGTGATTTGTTCTATCACTGCTGGTCATGATTCTAAAGTATCCTTATCTTATATTAAAGAACATATCAATGATGTGAATTTCTTTACTTATACAAAAAATATAGATGAATTAGAACATGAACATGCTGCTCGTATTTATCGTATAGATGAATATATCTCTCAAAAAATGGCATATAATTTAAATTTAAAGCATACGCTATTTAATATGGATCAACTAGCAGTCAATTCAAATTTGATAGATAGATATCGGTTATACGAAACAGATCATAGTATTCATTTAATTAATTATTATCATGAGAATAGGTCGTTTAATCATTGTATACATTTAAAGTCTACTATCTTTGAACTTGCTAAAAACATTATTCCGAAGCGGATACAAAGAGCAGACTCATTTTTACCGTATGAAAATGCAATCAAAAAATGGGCTAAAGATTTTCCGCTAGATCAATTATCTCACGATTATTTACTAGAATTTATTAATAGAAATGAGCTCTATAAGACGATTGAATTAGGTTATCATCCTTACGAAACGTTGTATTACGAATCTAGAATGAATGGTTGGCATAGCTGTATTGTTCAAGAAAGTGATGATTACTTAGATGTATTTAGCTTAATCAATACGAGGCATATCTTATTTGAATTCATGAGTATTGAGCAGGAAGATAAGCAAAACCAAATGTTACATAAATTGATGATTAAACATCATTGGCCAATTTTAAATTATTTTCAAATCAATGACATGAACACATTAGAGGATAGAATAATTCAATTAGAAGAAGACACTAATGAGCAAGTAGAAAGTTTGGCGAATATTATGATTCAAACTGAAGATTTCTACCAAGTGATACAAAATGAAAAAAAGTTATTTCGTGCATTAACACCTAAATTTAGTAATGACAATCAAAAGAAAATGATTTTAACGAATACGCAGGATAACACGATTACACTTGAGTTGAGAACATTTTATCATAATAAAAATGGCAGAGATACGGTGTACTTTGATATTGAAAGTGAGCCAATCGACTTAGTAGATTTGAGTAAAAACAATTTGGAATTGACGATAGAACCACAATCATCAATTACAATTTCTGTCTACGCAAGTAAAAAAATTGAGAAAACATCTTGGATCAGCGCTTCACAATTTGAACTTATTGAAAAATAAAAATCAAGTAGGTCGTTATATATGAAGATAGTTACTGAAATCTTTAAAGAACAATTAAATAATTTACCTAAAATTTTTAAACTTGCAATTTATAATATGAAAAGTCAATATGCCAATCATTATCTTGGTGTATTTTGGAATATATTACAACCCATCTTACAAGTTGCTGTATATTATCTTGTATTTGGTTTAGGGTTAAGAGGTGATGCGAGTGCACAAGTAGTAGGTGTACCATTTTTAGTACATCTTATTTCAGGTTTGTTTCCTTGGTTATTTATATCACAAGGGATCAATACAGGTGCATCTGCAATTCAAGGCAATGTAGGACTCTTATCAAAAATGAAGTTTCCATCTTCAATATTTATTTCTATAGCTTTAACAAATAATATGATTAATTTAATGATCACATCAGCCATTTTATTTGTTATATCTGTTATTAATGGATATGTACCTTGGTGGCATTACTTTTGGTTTATATACTTTTTAGTCGCATCTTATGCAATTATTTTTGGTATTTCATTAATTATGAGTACATTAATTATTGTTATTCGCGATACTAAAAATTTATTACAAAATGTTATAAGAATGCTATTCTTTATGACACCTATCTTTTGGGCGATGGAAGAAGCGCATGGTATTTTACAAAGATTAGCAAGCTTAAACCCATTTGCATATTTAGTAGGTGTTTATCGTACGGCGTTTGTGCATGATAACGTTTCTGTGTACGGACAATGGCATGATCATTTATATTTTTGGCTTTTAACAATTATATTATTATTAATAGGTTCATTGGTTCATTCAAGGTTTAAACGGAAATTACTAGACTACTTATAGGGTGTTCATAATATGACAAAGAAATTATTAATGATTTCACAAAATTTTTATCCAGAACTTGGGTCTGCCGCAAATCGAATGAAAATGATGTTCAAAGCTTTTCGTTCAAGTGGTTCAGACCCGACAATGTTAACAACTGAGCCAACATATCCTAACCAAAGTTTATTTGAAGACCAATCTTATTTTACAGATGAATCTTTAAATAAATTAGAAAAGAAGAAAATTATTCGTATGAAAATGCATGGTAACAAGCAAAATAGTAATTTTATCATGAGGTTAGTCTATTATATAGAACAATACGTTAGATTAAGAGTCTTCTTGAAAATGCACAATGACGATTACGATATTGTGTATGTTTCTAGTCCAAATATATTTCTAGCATGGGCGACGTTATTTTTTAAAAGTGCGAAACATCCGACATATGTATTAGAAATTAGAGATTTATGGCCAGACAGTGTAAATGGATTAAAGCATATTAACATAAGTTTATTTATGCCACTATTAAAATATTTAGAGAAAAAAATGTATAATTCTGCAGATAAAATTGTCATTAATAATGAAGCATTTAGGTCACATATTCAGAAGCGGTTACAGCGAAAAGTGCCTATATTTTATTTACCAAACGGCATTTCAAGAAATGAACTGATTACTGAAGAAAAATATAATGATTTTAGTGTTATTTATACAGGAAATATTGGATATGCCCAAGATGTAGATAAACTTATTTCAATATGCTTAGCTTTAAATGATAAACAAATCAATGTTACTGCGATTGTTTATGGTGTTCAAGCTGACAAGTTTAGAAAAGCTGTGAGAGATTGTAAGTATATTCAAGTGAAAAAGCCGATGGATAGAACAGCTTGTTTAACTGAAATATCTAAACATCATATTTCACTTTCAATTTTAGAATCTTCAGATGTGTTTATGAATGTGATGCCTGGAAAAATTGTTGACGCTATTGGTGTTGGTACACCTCCTATATCTAATATTAGTGGTCCAACTGAAGCCATTATTCAAAAATATAATCTAGGATTTGCAAGAAAACAAGCTTCAATAGATACAATCGTAAACGAAATTGAATCATTAAAACATGATGAACAAGCATTATCAAATAAAGCCAAGAATGCACGTGAATATCGTGATGAACACCTTATTTGGGAAGATAATATTGAAAAGCTTATGACATTTTTAAGAAAAGGTGATAGAGATGACAAAAACTTATAAAATAAAATGTGAAAATGTCTCGAAAGTTTACGACTTAAATGTAAACAGAAAAGATAAGCTATTATCTTTATTTACTTTTGGATTAAGTTATAAATCTAAACCTTATTATGCTTTACATGATATTTCATTTGAAGTAGAAGAAGGGACTTCTGTAGGCATTATTGGACTGAATGGGTCAGGTAAATCAACTTTATCTAATATTCTAGGTGGTGTTGTTGAACCTTCTTCTGGAACAGTTTATACAAATGGTAAGCCGTCGCTGATTGCGATTGGCGCAGGGTTAAATCCTGAATTTACAGGTGAAGAAAATATTCATTATAAATGTTTAATGCACGGTATGTCGCAACGAGAAATAAATGAAAAATTTGATGATATTGTTCAGTTTAGTGAACTTGATGAATTTATTTATCAACCTTTAAAATCATATTCTAGTGGTATGAAATCAAGATTAGGATTTGCAATTGCGATTCATACAGATCCAGATATACTTATTGTCGATGAAGCATTGTCTGTAGGTGATGAAACTTTTTCTAATAAATGTATAGATAAAATGCATGATTTACAAGAACAAGGAAAAACAATATTTTTTGTATCTCATTCAGCAGGACAAATTAAAAAAATGTGTAAAAAAGCGATTTGGATACATTATGGTGAGATGGTTGCATATGGTGAAGTCAATGATATCGTGGCGAGGTACGTTAATCTCATTCAGAAAGTAAAAAAGAAATCGAAAAAAGAACAATTAGAATATAAACGTATTAAAATCCAACAACAACGTAATAAAGAAGTTGATGATTCAGTCATACAAAAAGAAAAAAGACCAACAAGTTTAATAGCGATGATTGGGATTATGAGTGTGGCATGGATATATATACTACTATTCCAAGTAGGGATACTATAATTTGCATGGAATGAGGTTATCAAATGAAAAAGGTCACAATGTTTGTATGGAATCATTTTACGAATGATGCAAGAGTCAATAGAGAGTGTACAACTTTAGCGGATAATGGATATGATGTAAATTTAATTGCGATAAATGATCCGAAAAATCCTGCTATTTCAGCTTATGAAGAAATATCTAACACATTTAAAGTTTATAGAGTGAAGAGATATCCATGGTTATTGCAAGCTTATCAAGATCATGGCAAGAAATTCTTATTAGTTGTAGCTGGTGTCCAAGTTGTTATTATACCAAGTCTTTTCTATATAAGTTTCACATTAATGGCAGCTTATCTGTTATCACTCGTGGTTGCTGCAGGTATGATAAAGTTTAAAAAAATAAGAAAATGGTTTATAAATGGTGCAATTATTACGAGAATGATTGTAAAAGGTTATATACAAAATGCTGATATTTATCATGCAAATGATTTAAACACATTACCTCAAGCTATCGTATGTTCTAAATTGCGCTTAAAACCGAAACCATTAATTTATGATAGTCATGAAGTTCAATCTGACAGAACAGGTTATAATCCAAAGACAATTAAGCGTATTGAGTCGTTCATGTTAAAATTTGTAGATCAAATGATTGTAGAAAATCATACAAGAGCAAAATACAATGAAGATATATATGGATTCTATCCTAAAACATTGTATAACTATTCAGAGAAATACAATATTGAAGAAAAACCGCAAATCAATTTACATAAGAAAATAGGTATCAATGAAGATGAGAAAATTTTACTTTATCAAGGCGGACTTCAACAAGGAAGAGGGCTTGAATTACTTATTGAAGCAATGGATGAAATTGAAGAAGGGCATTTACTATTTATCGGTGGAGGGAAGTTAACACAGACTTTAAAAGAACAAGCTGAAGCTTCCAAACAAGCTGATAGAATTCATTTCTTAGATAAAGTACCATTTCAAGAATTACCATCATATACGCGTGAAGCATACCTTGGATTCCAAGTGTTGCAGAACATTTGCTTCAATCACTATTCAGCAAGTTCAAATAAATTATTTGAATATATGATGGCTCACGTTCCCGTAGTCAGCTGTGACTTCCCAGAAATTAAGAAAGTAGTCGAAGAAACTCATACTGGTTTAGTTGTGGATTCTCATAATGCTTCAGAAATAGCTAATGCAGTGAATCAACTTGTAAAAGATACAAGCTTAAGAAATCAATTAAGTGAAAATACTAAACAAGCTAAAGAAATCTATAATTGGAATAATGAAAAATCAAAATTACTCGAAGTCTATAATCAATTTGTACCACTGGAGCATCCAATAACTCAAGTTCATACAAAATAACAGAAGGTCTACCATGCCTCGGCATCGTAGACCTTTTTTACGTGCTTTGAAGTAGTCATCAATTGTATTTAGTAACTTGTGTTTTGTAAATATTGGGATTACAATTATATAATTAAGATAGTAACGGTAGAAGGAGTAATTGTAAGATGTATATTAAAAAGAGTATAGAACGCGTTAGCAATTTTATTGAAGTAGGTAATGAACGAGAAGCAATGATGTTACTAAGAGATCTAGAAGCAAATGTAGTAAGATATGATTTTGAAATAATGGGAGACGGGTTTAACAAATTTGCTGAAATATACGTATCACAAAAAAACAGAAAAAAAGCAATCGAAATGTATCAAAAAGCAATCCTATATTATAGAGAAGTCGGAAACCAAGAAAAAGTGTCCCAAGTCAGTCGTAACTTTGAAAATCTGATCTTGTAGAGTTGGTAGAGGTAAGTAAAAAAATTACATATATCTTTAATGAAGGAGCTTATATGGAAGAGCGATTATTATTTCTTTCTGGTTTAGGCAGTCATAGATTATTTTTGAAAGATTTAAATAACCAATTGGATAATCTGAATATAGTTCAAATTGATCTGCCAGGTCATGGTTTGAATCTAGATGTTATTGTTAATGATTTAAATGAATTAGTGGAGTGGTTTAAAACAGAGATAAAAATTTATGGTAATAAAGAATTGACTATAGTGGGGCATTCTTTAGGAGCAGATTTATTATCTTATTTAAGTATCAAGGTTCCACAAATTAAAAATATTATATTATTAGATGGTGGATTATTTAATCTTGAAGACCTAGACTACAGCAGTGAAGTTGAAATAAAAGATACTAAAAATCATTTAGAAAATTTTCAATTCAAGAACTTGGACGAATTTATAGAGTCAGAAAAGGATGCATATAAAACATGGAATCAAAATTTATTAGAAGCATCAACTGCAAGGATGACTTTCAATTTAAATAAACAAGTTTATGAACTTAATATTAATGAACATTCTATCTTAAAATTATTGAAAATAAGAAGACAAATCAACTTACCTACCTTCAATCAATTAATAGACAGAAATATATTGGTTTTATTACCACAAGAACAGGATCAATTCATATTAGACATGAAAATTAAAAATATACCTTCACATATTTCCTGTAAAACAATCTCTGACAGTGGCCACGATATTTATATAGATAACCCTGTAAAAGTAGGAAAAGAAATAAAAAGTTGGCTAAGTACTATAAATGTATGAGGGAGGTAATTAAATGATAACCGATTCATTTGATATACAAGGGAAACCAATTGTAAATTTGAGTGACTTCTATGGTGAACAACAATTCAAAGTTGAAGTTTGCTTAATTACATATTCTAAAGAAATATACGATGGTATTCTAAGAGAAAATAAGTGTGAAAAAATCGATGAAATCAAAGCCTCTAACGGAGCATTTCCTATATATAAATTCATTTATAAAGGTAAAGCTGTAGCATTTTATCTATCTGCAATTGGTTCAACCCTTGCTTCTCAATATTGCATGATATGTAATTGGATAACAGGCGCTACAAAATTTGTAATGTTTGGATCAGCAGGAAGTCTTAATAGCCAAAGAACTTTTAATAAATTTATAATACCTACTCACAGCTATAGAGATGAAGGAATGTCATATCATTACGCCCCTCCATCAGACTATATTAAAGTAAAGAATGCAAATAAATTAACTGAAGTATTTAATAAATTAGCGTTACCATTTATAGAAGGTAAAGTTTGGACAACTGATGCAGTACTGAGGGAAACAAACACTCAATATAATACTAGAAAAAAAGAAGGATGTATTGCAGTAGATATGGAGCTTGCTGGAGTACAAGCAGTTTGTGATTTTCACGGCTTTGAACTATTTAATTTTCTTGTAACTGGTGATGTACTTTCTGAAGAAACATATAAAGTAGATGGATTAAAAGAAGCAAATCATAATATAGACAAATTTCATGTAGCTATGAAAATAATAGAAGAACTTGACTTATAGCGCGTGGGAAAATACTAGTACAATTTAATCAGATACCCCTAACTTAAATATTTAAGTTAGGGGTATTCCATTTATCAAGAATGTCGAAACAAGATAAATAGCCGCCCTGTATTTATCAAGACTGACGAAACTAGATAAATAAAGGCGGTGTATTTATCAAGACTCATCAAACTAGATAAATAGGAGGTCTGAACATTGCAAGTGGGGGACAACTAGCAACATTGGAGCTCTGAATATTGCAAGACGCGCATGACTAGCAATATTGAGGTACTGAACATTGCAAGTGGGGCATGACTAGCAACATAGAGCCCCCGAATATTGCAAGTGAAGCGTGACTAGCAATATTGAAGGACTGAAAATTGCAAGACAGCCATGACTAGCAACATAGAAGCCCCGAAAATTGCAAGACTGACCAAAATAGCAACATAGCACCTCCGAACATTGCAAACCTGACCAACCCAAAATCCCCATCCATCCATCCAACCAACCAACTCACTCTCCATACTATTAATTAATTCTATTCAAAATAAAAAAGCTGTTAATAAAGTCTCTGACTTTATTAACAGCTTTAAATATATAGGTATTACATATGGGCGCTGTGTCCGCCAACCATAACCCAATAAGTACCGATTATTACTAATAAAGTAATAATTACTGCGAAGAGTACTTTGAATGCAGTTGCGCGTCCATCTGGTCCTTCTGTTAAATGCATGAACATTAGTAATTGAACTAATGCTTGTAAGAAAGCAAATCCAATAATGATTGATGTTCTTACTTGTAGTGACATGCCAGTGTATAACATGACATAAACAGCTACTAATGTTAATACAATTGAGAATATTAAACCGACTGTATGTGTAACGACTGTTTTATTCATGATCCACTCACCATCCCTACAAGATAAACTAATGTAAAGATAAAGATCCATACAACATCAAGGAAATGCCAGTATAAACTTCCGATAAATACTTTAGGTGCATTGTGTTCATTTAATCCACGTGTAAGGATTTGGATTAATACACCTGAAATCCAGAATATACCTAAAGTAACATGGAGACCATGTGTACCTAAAAGTATAAAGAATGAAGACCAGAATGATCCTAATTGAGGTGTAACACCTTCATGAACATAGTGAGTAAATTCGTAAATTTCAAATCCTACGAATCCTGCACCTAAGATAAGTGTGATAATCATCCATACCATCATCATTTTGACATTTTCTTTACGCATGTAGTAAACACCGATACCACAAGTGTAACTACTTACAAGTAATAGGAATGTCATAATCATAACTAATGGTAATTCAAATAATTCTGGTGTAGTGAAACCACCGTATGAACCACTTTTCTGTAATACTAAGAATGTTGCAAATAATGTACCGAATAACGCAACCTCAGCAGTAAGAAAGACCCAAAATCCGAGTTTATTTAATTGTCCTGTTTCATTAACAGTATCAATTGTATTGTGGTGTTCATTACTCATCTTTATTGTCCTCCTTTTCCTGTAATTCTTGTTCACGTAATTCGCGTAATTTTGCTTCATTTTCTTCTAATTCTTCAGCATGAATATGGTAGCCGTAGTCTTTTTCGAAACTTCTCCAAACCATACATGCTAATACGCCAATACCAAAGATAATTGCTGGTATATATGTTTCAAATACTAGGAAGAATCCACCGAATAAGAAACATACTGCCATCCAGAATCCAACATGTGTATTGTTAGGCATATGAATATCTTTATAATCTCTATCGTCAAGATAGTGTTTACCATTTTGTTTCATTTCTACAAATGTTTCAGTATCATACCATTTTGGTGTAATAGCGAAGTTGTAGTGTGGTGGCATAGCTGAAGCAGTAGCCCATTCTAATGTTCTACCTAAACCATTCCAGTTGTCACCAGTTGCTTCACGTTTCGCTTTACCAAAGCTGTATACGACGTTCCATACTAGAGCTAAGAAACCAATACCCATCAAGAATGCACCAATTGTAGAGATGAAGTTTAATGAGAACCATCCATCTGCTTGAGTGTATTTATATAAACGACGTGGCATTCCATCTAAACCTAATAGGAATTGTGGTAAGAAACATAAGTTGAATCCTAAAGTAAATGTCCAGAATAACCATTGATTAATCTTTTCATTTAATTTGTGACCAAACATTTTTGGATACCAGAATATTAAACCTGCGAAACATGCGAATACAACACCAGCGATAATAACGTAGTGGAAGTGTGCCACTAAGAAATAAGTATTGTGATATTGATAGTCCGCTGCTGCCATAGCAAGCATAACACCTGTAACCCCACCTAATGTGAAGTTTGGAATAAAGGCTAATGCGAATAACATAGGTGATTCAAATGTAATTCGACCTTTATATAAGGTTAATAGCCAGTTGAATATTTTAACACCAGTTGGTACGGCAATTAACATAGTTGATATTGAGAAGAATGAGTTAACTAATGCACCACTACCCATAGTGAAGAAATGGTGAACCCAAACGATAAAGCTTAAGAACGCAATACCACCAGTTGCCCAAACCATACTTTGATGTCCGAATAATCTTTTTCTAGCAAAAGTAGGGATGATTTCAGAGTAAATACCGAATGCCGGTAATACTAGAATATAAACTTCAGGGTGACCCCATACCCAGAAGAAGTTAGCCCATAACATTGGCATACCACCATTAGCAACTTCAAAGAAGCTTGTTCCCATTAAACGGTCGAAAGTCATTAAAGCAAGTGCGACAGTTAAAATAGGGAAGGCTAAGATAATTAATAATGATGTAATTAATGTTGTCATTGAGAACATTGGGATTTGCATAAATTTCATTGATTTAGTACGTAATTTTAAGATCGTAACGAAGAAGTTAATACCCGTCATTAACGTACCAATACCAGAAATTTGAATTGCAATTAAATAATAGTTAATACCTGTACCTGGACTAAAGTCAGTTGCAAGTGGCGCATAGTTTGTCCAACCAGCAGCTGGCGCACCACCAAGTACGAATGAAATATTAAATAATCCCATTCCGGCAGCAAATAACCAGAAACTTAAGTTATTTAACATAGGGAATGCAACATCTCGAGCACCTAATTGTAAAGGAACAACAACGTTCATTAAACCGATTAAGAACGGCATTGCCATGAAGATAATCATGATTACACCATGTGTTGTAAAGATTTCATTATAGTGCTGAGATTTAAGTAATGTATTATCAGGTGTCATTAATTGTAAACGGATAAGAAGTGCATCTACACCGCCACGGAAGAACATAATGATTGCAGATATAATATACATTACACCGATTTTTTTATGGTCAACTGAAGTTAACCACTCTGTATAAAGCCATTTCCATTTTTTATAGTATGTTAGACCACCAACAACGCATATACCTGTTAATACAAGTAATACTTGCGCCATTGTTATCATCCAGTCACTTTGAACGATAAATTCATTCCATGGAAAATTCATTACTTGTCACCTCCATGGTTCTTTTCTGAAGATTTTTCATCATCAGATTTTGCATCTTCTTGCATTTTTTCCATTTCGTCCATATGATGTTTTTCTTCTTTTTTGAAGTCACTGTCATATTTTTCGTTATTTTTAAGAATCATAGGTTTCATTCCATGACGTTCATAGTTAGGGTTTGTAACAGTCACTTTACGTGCAGGTAATACTGGTTTTTCTGTTACGCCTTCGCTTTCATCATAGAAGTTTGGATCTTTTGGTTCATAGCGGAAACGTTTATAAGCATGGAAAATGTATTCAGGATCCGCAGCAGGATCTACATATGCTAAGTGTGTTCCACTAAAAGTAAGTTCCTCATTCTTAGTTGTAGGTAAAATTTGATGATCGAATGTATCTTGATCAATTGTTTTACGTTTTTGAGATTTAGAAACCCATTTATCGTAATCTTCGTTGCTTACAGCGTTAACATTAAAGGTTTGTCTAGAGAACCCTTCACCATTAAAGTTAGAGTTTCTTCCTTTGAATGTACCTGTTTCATTAGCTTGCAATGTCCAATCCATTGTCATGCTAGTCATAGCGTACTTCTGTCCACCTAATTGAGGTACCCAGAAACTTGTCATTGTATCCATAGATTGTAATTTAAATAGAACTGGTCGACCTTCTGGAATCGTTACATGATTGACAGTTTCGACTTTCTCATCAGGATAACTAAAGAACCATTTAAAGCCAGCACTTGTTGCATAAATAACAACTGGGTCTTCTTCAGACTTAGGTGCTTCTTCATAATTGTACAATGATTTAATTGTTGGTACGGCTAATATCACAAGTATGATGATTGGAATAATAAACCATACAACTTCTAAAACGACGTTGTGATGCATCGTACCAGATGTTTCATTTTTTGTTTTTCTATATTTAATAATAAATATTAAAAACAAAACGGAGACCACTATAACAATAAAGACCATCATAATAATTGAAAAGATAATTAAGAAATGTTGATCTTCAGCCATAGGGCCTTTGGGGTTTAATACTTCTAAATTTGAACAACCACTAAGTAAAATACCTAATGTTGACATGAGAAGTATTGACTTTAACTTTGCCACGTTTTTTACCTCCCAATTTTCTATATACCTATATATATGGCTAGACCTTAATTTTAAAGGATTTAAACATATTTACAAGGCTATAAAATAGGGTGTAAGCGTTATAATATAAAAATGTATTTAATTAACTTTGATATGACGCGTTTTTTTCTAATTGTTAAATTTTTGTGTACATTTTAAAAATATTTAAAAAAACGAAAAAACATCTTTAAATTGTTAAAAACATTGAGTTTTCAGGTTATTAAGAATAGTTCAAAATATTTTTAATGTTCTTAAATAGGCGTTTAAATGAAACGGAAATTTAAAAATTACACTTTTGATAAATATAAAAAACAAACCAAATGAATGACTTCATTTGGTTTGCTTAAATATGGTTATTTTACTGTAATTGTTCTACCTTCAGCTGAGATATGACCGTCAGCATCTGATACTGCGTAACCAACTTTGTATTTACCTGGTTTGCTAGTGTCTACTTCGCCACTTGTAACAATGTCAGACGTTAAATCTTTACCTGATTTATCTTTAGCTTTTATACCTTTTAATAAGTCAAAGTCTTGACCTTTTTTAATTGTAACGTCTTTAATACCTGATAATTCAGGATTAGGTGCTAAATCTGCATCGTTTACGTAAACGCCTCTTTTGTATGTGTAATAGTAGCCATCAGAATCTTTAACGTGGTAAGTGATATATTGTAAACCTGTTTTAGAAGTATCAATATCACCTTTAACAGTTACTTTATCAGTGATGTCACCGTCTTTTTTGTCAGATGCTTTAACACCTTTCATCGGATCGAAGTGGTCACCTTGATAAACTAAATCTTTAGTTGGCACTGTAATAAGTGGCATGTTTTCATTTAAATCTTTAGTAGAAGTCTTTTTGTTAGATGCTACTTCAGCTTTAGATTCATCTTTATTCTTATCTTTAGTATCGTTGTCTTTAGAACCATTTAATGAACCTTCTTTGACAACATATACGTAATGCCATTTTGTTCTATATGCGCCATCAGAATCTGTGACTTTATATTGTACTTTGTATTTACCTAATTTAGAAGTATCAACGTCACCAGTTACTTTAATCTTATCTGTTAAGTCTCCATCTTCTTTATCATATGCTTTTATGCCTTTTAATGAATCGTAGTCAGCACCTTTTTCAACAACGTCACCCTCGACACCTTTAATTTGTGGAAGGCTGTTTCCAGTAGCACTCGCAGTTAATGAAGGTGTAACAAGTGAAGCAGAAACACCAAGTACTGTAAGTGATTGTAATATTTTATTCATCATTTTTTATGTACTCCTTTGTTGTAAGCTATAAGGAAAGAATAACATGTGTCGTTTTTCATTTCCTTACTAAATGATATATTATCGTAATATTTTCACATTTACATCGACCTTTAGACCGATTTCCTAACTTAAAGAGTGTAAACAGTGTCTTTTAGGGTGTTTTTAGGAATGATATCACTTAAATAATATTGATCAAGCGTACGTAAGTACTCTGTTAAAGCATGATTGAGTGCACCTTTTAATCCACAATTTAATGCTATTGGACAAGTATTTGTTTCCATATTAAAGCATTCAACTAATTCAAAATGATCTTCAGTCTGTCTAACAAGTTTACCTATATTAATGTCACTAGGGGACTGATTGAGGATTATGCCACCATTTCTTCCTCTTATAGATTTTAAGTATCCTAACTTAACAAGTTGATGTACGACTTTTGTTAAATGATTTTTTGATATGCCATAAAAGTTTGAAATCTCTTCTATTTGAGATTGTTTATTTTGTTGGGCTAAATACATGAGGACACGTAAAGAATAATCCGTGTATTGGGTGAGCTTCATAAAGTTCAACCTCCTTATAATATATTAATTATACTTAATATGAAGGTTAAAAAACAATCAATCAATATATGTATTTTTAAAAGAGTGACAACTTTGTAAACTTTTTGCGAACTGTATTGATAAACATTGTGAAATTATTTACAATTAAACATGTATTTAAAATATATCTTTTAGAGGGGGACTTCTGATGTTATCAGAACAAACTAAAGAAATCGTAAAACAAACAGTACCAGTATTAGAACAATACGGAAATGAAATTACAAAAGTCTTTTATCAAAGAATGTTTGAAGCACATCCAGAATTATTGAACATATTTAATAAATCTAACCAAAAGCAAGGTAAACAACAAACAGCTTTAGCACAAACAGTTTTAGCAGCAGCTAAACATATCGATCATTTAGAAGCAATCGTTCCTAACGTAAATCAAATTGCACATAAACACCGTGCATTACAAGTTAAAGAAGAACATTATCCAATTGTTGGTGAATTCTTACTAAAAGCAATTAAAGAAGTTCTAGGCGATGCAGCTACAGATGATATTATGAATGCTTGGGAAGAAGCATATGGTGAAATTGCAGGCGTATTTATCCAAATGGAAAAAGCAATGTATGAAGCAGCAGCTTGGGATGACTTTAAATCATTTAAAATTACAAATATCGAAGATCAAGGTACTTCAATGAAATCATTTGAAGTTGAACCGGTAGATAACATTAAAATTCCTGAACTTGTTGCAGGTCAATATATCACTGTACGTATTAAACCAACAAACGATGATAATTTAGCATTAAGACATTACTCAATTTACTCTGTAAAAAATGACGGTAAAATAAGATTTGCTGTAAAACGCGAAGGAGAAGGCGAGAAAAAAGGTCTAGTATCTCATGATTTACATGATAAATATTCAGTTGGAGATACAATTGAACTTTCAGCTCCAGCAGGTGATTTCAAAGTAGAATCAGATAAAGACAAAAAATTATTACTATTATCTTCAGGCGCAGGTGTTACACCAATGCTAGCAATGTTAGAAGATGAAGCATATAAAGGTAGAAATGTTCATTTCGTACATGTAAATGAAGCAGAAAAAGACGTACCATTTAAAGAAGAAGTAGATGCATTAAACGCAATGAACGAAAATGTAGAAGTTACTTATCATTTAAAAGAAAAAGACGGATATTTAACAAGCAATGAATTAAGCAATTGGATTAATGAAGACGTCGACATCTATTTATGTGGCGGTATCACATTTATGGATACAATATTTGATGAGCTAGAAAAATTAAATATTGGCCAAGCAGATGTTCACTTCGAACCATTTGGTCCAAAAATGAGTATTACAAACGTATAATATAATTATTTAAAACACCATTCCATTATGATCAGCATAATGGGGTGGTGTTTTTTGTATTGTTAGGGACATGATTCCGAGAAATGTCCGTAAGAGGTGTTGTTAGGGACATAATTCAGAGAAATGTCTCTAAGTGAGTGCCTTTCTAATTACCACAATTCGTAATAATGACAGTTAGCCGATTCTAATTACCAGAATTCAGAAAAATGGAAGTTACAGCGTTCTAATTACCACAATTCGGAATAATGGAAGTTAGCGCCTATCTATCTACCACAATAAATAAAAGCGGAACCGTCATCGGGTTCCGCTTTTTTCTATATTATAATTTTTATTCAAGTCCGTTTTTCCATTTTTCTGCTAATAATGTATTGTTCAATACCATAGTGATTGTTAATGGACCGACGCCGCCTGGTACTGGTGTGATTGCACTAGCTACTTCTTTAACGGCTTCGAAATCGACGTCACCTTTTAATTTACCATTCTCATCTGGTGTGTTACCTACATCAATAATGACTGCTCCTGGTTTTACTAAGTCTTTTGTAACGAGGTGTACGCGTCCAACTGCACTTACGATTACATCTGCTTGTTTTAAGACTTCTTCTGTATTTGTTGATTTTGAATGTAATAACGTAACAGTTGCATCTTGATCTGTTAATAATTTACTAACTGGTTGACCAACAATATGACTTCTACCGATTACGGCTACGTTTTTTCCTTTTAAGTCAATATCTGCATGTTTAAGAATTTCCATAATACCTAGTGGTGTACATGGGATAAATGTTCTTTCTCCAGTATATAATCTACCAATATTTATAGGATTAAATCCATCTACATCTTTGTCAGGATTGATTGCTTCTAATACTTTTGCTTCAGAAACTTGTTTTGGAAGTGGAACTTGGACTAATATACCACTTACTGAATCGTCATTATTTAATCTATCGAGTTCAGATAATACTTCTTCTTCAGTAGATGATTCATCCATATGTACAATTTCAGAAATCATACCAATCTTTTCAGCTGCTTTTTTCTTAGAATTAACATAACTTTGACTCGCGCCATCATTACCAACGAGTATGACCGTTAATTTAGGTACGATGTTATGTTCTTTTAACTTTTCTACTTCTGCCTGAAGACCTGCTCTGTAAGTCTTCGCTATTTCTCTACCGTCTAATATCTTAGCTACCATGAAAATTGCCTCCTATTAATAATCGAACTATATTGATTGATACAATGAAAATTATGCCCTTAATACGAACATAAATCAAACTTTTTTGTAAAAAATATATAAAATGTTCGTTTTTTCATTGAAAATAGCATGATCAATTGTTATGCTATATCTGTAATATACACAGAAAAGATTAAATATTTCAACTATTTGAAAGGGTGACCTACATGAAAGTGGCAGTTATAATGGGTAGTTCTTCAGATTGGCCAATCATGAAAGAAGCATGCGATATGCTTGAATATTTTAATATTCAATATGAGAAAAAGGTCGTTTCTGCACATCGAACACCATTAGAAATGGTTGACTTTGCGAAAAATGCTACTGATCGTAATATAGATATTATTATTGCTGGAGCAGGTGGGGCAGCACATTTGCCAGGAATGGTAGCTTCATTAACAACAGTTCCAGTGATTGGTGTACCTATTGAATCAAAAAGCTTAAAAGGTATGGATTCATTGTTGTCGATTGTACAAATGCCTGGTGGGATACCAGTTGCGACAACTGCAATAGGAAAAGCCGGATCTAAAAATGCTGGTATTTTAGCCGCAAGAATGATCGGTATGACAGATGAAAATGTAAGAAAACAACTTGTTAATTATGAAAAAAGTTTAGTCGATAAAGTGGAGGAAATGCAAAATGACTTATTATAACCTAGAATCAGGTGACATGATAGGTATTGTCGGTGGAGGTCAATTAGGTAAAATGATGGCTCAGTCTGCTCAAAGAATGGGATTTCAAGTTGCCGTTTTAGACCCTGACGAAGATTGCCCTGCAAGATTTGTAGCACACCAATTTATAAACGCTGAATTTTCGGATATAGATGCACTCAATCAGCTTGGTGACATCTCTAAAGTTGTAACTTATGAATTTGAAAATATAGATGCACAGCAGTTAGAAAAACTTTCCAATCAGTTTAATATTCCTCAAGGGAGCCAAACAGTTGCTTTATTACAAGATCGCTTAACTGAAAAACAAACGTTAGAAAGTGCAAATGTTCAAATTGTACCGTTTATGGAAGTTAAGTCAACAGAAGACTTGAATGAAGCTATAGAAACAATTGGCTATCCATTTATTATAAAGACACGCTTTGGTGGATATGACGGTAAAGGTCAGCTTGTCATTCAATCTAAAGAAGATTTAGATGAAGCTAAGAAATTAATTACTGATACACCTTGCGTAGTTGAAAAATATCTCCCTCTATATAAAGAAGTATCCATAACAGCTACACGTGATATATATGATCATACAGTTTATTTTCCATTACAAGAAAATGAACATAGAAACCAAATTTTATATAAGACAGTTGTTCCAGCTAGAGTAGATTTAGAAGAACAAGCTATTCAAGAAGTTCAAAAAATTATGACGAAGTTACATTTTGTAGGAACGTTTACAGTTGAATTTTTTGTAACGGAAGACCATAAACTTTATGTGAATGAAATTGCGCCTAGACCACATAATTCAGGACATTACTCTATCGAAGCATGTGATTACTCACAATTTGATACACATATACTTGCAGTTGCAGGATGGCATTTACCGAAAAAGATTACTTTATTACAACCAGCAATCATGATGAATTTGCTAGGACAAGATGTGTTGAATTTACAAGAAGTATTTAGTGAGCATCCTGAATGGCACATTCATATTTACGGTAAAAAGGTCAATAAAGTAAACCGTAAAATGGGACATATCACAAAATTATCAACAGATTTAAATAAAGATGAAAACCAATTTAATCAATTATTTGAAGGGCGGAACGTTTAATATGTCATTACTTTATGAAGGCAAAGCTAAAAGAGTATTCAACACAGATCAAGAAGGTATTTTGAGAATTGAATATAAAGATGAAGTGACTGCAGGAAATGGTGCTAAAAAAGATAAAATGCTTGGAAAAGGTCGCTTAAACAATTTAATCACATCAAAAATATTTGGAATATTGCGACAAAAAGGCGTTGAGAGCCACTTTGTAGAACAAATTTCTGAAACAGAACAACTTGTTAAAGCTGTAGAAATTTTCCCATTAGAAGTTGTCGTAAGAAATGTTGCTGCAGGTTCAATTTGTAAAAGACTAGGTTTTGAAAAAGGACATGAATTTAAAGAACCTTTATTAGAACTATTCTATAAGAAAGATGAGTTAAATGATCCACTTATCACGGATGATCACGTGTCATTATTGAATATTGCTTCATCAGAAGAATTATCAACTATTAAAAAAGAAGCGTTAAAAGTAAATAAAGTATTAAGTGAAATTATGAATGACATGAATTTAATACTCGTAGATTACAAAATCGAATTTGGCATAACATCTGATGGTGAAATTTTATTAGCGGATGAAATTTCTCCAGATACATGCAGAATTTGGGACAAAGAAACAAAAGAAAACTTTGATAAAGATGTATATAGAGAAGATACAGGCTCATTAATTGATACTTATGAAACTTTCTACAAAAAAATGGAGGAACTATAAAATGAAAAAGATTGAATTGCATATTACGTTACAAGGTCAAGTATTAGATACACAAGGACAAGCTTTAAATAGAGCGGTACACGATTTAGGCTATGAACAAGTCAATGATATAAGAGTTGGTAAAGTGATTTACATGACTGTTGACGAAACAGATGAAAATTCAATCAAGAATATCGTTAATACTTTAAGTGAGAAGCTATTTGCCAATACGGTTATCGAAGAATATAGTTTTAAAATCTTAGAAGATAAGGAGAACGCATAATGAAATTAGCTGTATTAGTATTTCCAGGATCTAATTGCGATCGTGATATGTATAATGCTGCTAAACGTTCAGGTGTCGAAGCGGCATATGTAGACTATAGAGAAACTTCTCTTGAAGGTTTTGATGGTGTGTTAATACCTGGAGGCTTCTCATTTGGTGATTATTTAAGATCAGGTGCAATGGCACGCGTAGCACCAATTATTAGTGAAGTAAAAAGACTTGCAAGTGAAGGTAAACCAGTACTTGGCGTATGTAATGGGTTCCAAATATTAACAGAAGTTGGTTTGTTACCAGGTGCATTGTTACATAACGACAGTCATTTATTTGTAAGTAGAAATGAATCGTTAACAATCGTGAATAACGAAACGAAATTCACACATCAGTATGAAAAAGATGAAACTGTCATTTATCCTGTTGCGCATGGAGAAGGTCACTATTATTGTACAGATGAATTATACGAAGAACTTGTGAATCATAATCAAATTATTTTAACTTACAACGATAATCCTAACGGCTCATATAAAGATATAGCTGGTATTACGAATAAAGAAGGAAATGTTTGTGGGATGATGCCTCATCCAGAACGTGCCATGGAAACATTACTTGGTTCAGATAGTGGCGTTAAATTATTTCAATCTATGATCGAAAGTTGGAGGGAACAACATGTCTAAGTTTTTAGAACCTAATATAGAAGAAATTGAAAAAGAATATTTATATAGAGATATGGGTTTAACGGACGAAGAATATCAAAAAGTCGTAAGCATTTTAGGACGTAAACCGAACTTTACTGAAATAGGTATATTCTCGGTAATGTGGAGTGAACATTGCTCATATAAACATTCTAAACCATTTTTAAAACAATTCCCTACTTCTGGAGAACATGTCTTAATGGGTCCAGGTGAAGGTGCTGGTGTTGTAGATATAGGTGATAATCAAGCAGTCGTGTTTAAAGTAGAATCTCATAACCATCCTTCAGCAATTGAACCTTATCAAGGTGCTGCAACAGGTGTTGGTGGTATTATCCGCGATATCGTATCAATCGGAGCAAGACCTATTTCATTATTAAATAGTTTAAGATTTGGAGAGTTATCTAATAAGACAAACCGTAGATTGTTTAGTGGAGTCGTAAAAGGTATCGGTGGTTATGGAAACTGTATCGGTATACCGACAGTAGCTGGTGAGATTGAATTTGATGAAAGGTATGATGGTAATCCACTTGTTAATGCGATGTGTGTTGGCATTATAGATCATGACAAAATTCAAAAAGGTACTGCTAAAGGTATCGGAAACCCAGTTATCTACGTTGGATTAAAAACAGGTAGAGACGGTATTCACGGTGCAACATTTGCATCTGAAGAACTAAGTGAAGCATCTGAAAGTAAAAGACCATCAGTACAAATAGGAGATCCATTTGTAGGTAAAAAATTAATGGAAGCAACTTTAGAAGCAATTACTTATCCTGAATTAGTAGGTATTCAAGACATGGGTGCAGCAGGATTAACGTCATCTTCTTCTGAAATGGCAGCTAAAGGTGAAAGTGGTATCCATCTTCATTTAGAGAAAGTACCAACAAGAGAAGAAGGCATCTCACCGTATGAAATGATGCTTTCAGAAACACAAGAACGTATGTTATTAGTAGTTGAAAAAGGTACAGAACAAAAATTCTTAGATTTATTTGATCATCATGAATTAGATTCTGCTGTTATAGGTGAAGTAACAGATACAAATAGATTTGTTTTATCTTATGAAGATGAAATCTACGCTGATATTCCTGTTGAACCTTTAGCTGATGAAGCACCCGTTTATATTCTAGAAGGTGAAGCAAAAGAATTTAAGCACAATGATAATCAATATGATGAAATCAATGTAGAAGAAGTATTCCAAAAACTGATTAATCATCCAACAATTGCATCTAAGCATTACGCATATGACCAATATGATCAACAAGTTGGTGCCAATACAATTATCAAGCCAGGTATTAGTGCTGGAGTAGTTAGAGTGGAAGGTACAAATAAAGCGATAGCTTCTACTATAGATGGAGAAGCGAGATATGTTTATAACAACCCATATGAAGGCGGAAAAATGGTTGTTGCAGAAGCATATAGAAATTTAATTTCTGTAGGTGCTAAACCATTAGCAATGACAGATTGTTTAAACTATGGTTCTCCTGAGAAGAAAGATATATACCAACAACTTGCAGATTCTACTAAAGGAATGGCAGAAGCTTGTGAAGCTTTAAATACACCTGTCGTATCAGGTAACGTTTCTTTATACAATGAAACAAAAGGGACTTCAATTTTCCCTACACCTGTAGTCGGTATGGTTGGTTTAATTGAAGATGTGACGTATTTAAATGATTATCAACCAAAAGTAAATGATCGTGTATACGTAGTTGGAGAAACGAAAGATGACTTTGGTGGCAGTCAGATTGAAAAATTATTATTTAAAGAAGTTAATCATGAACCAAGTTCAATTGATTTATCAGCAGAAGTAAAACGTGGAGAACAAATTAAAGATGCTATACGTTCAGGCAAAATTTCACATACACAAGCTGTTGGTAAAGGTGGTCTTGCTATTGGACTTGCAAAAATAGCTACACACTTTAACTTAGGATTAGATGTGACGTTACCAGTAACAAATGCTCAATTATTTAGTGAAACTCAAGGTAGATATATTGTTGTCGTTAAAGAAGGACAATCTATAGATATTGATGATGCCGTTGAAATAGGTCGTGTTACTGATAATGCTCAATTTACGATTAAAAATGATGCTGCTCAAATTAAATACAAGGTATCTGATTTGAATGAGCAATTGAAAGGGGCAATAGCTCAATGCATGAAATCAAGAGTTTAAATGAAGAATGCGGCGTATTTGGTATATGGAATCATCCAGAATCTGCACAACTCACATACATGGGGCTTCATAGTTTACAACATAGAGGTCAAGAAGGTGCAGGAATTGTAACTTCAAACGGTTTCGAGTTAAAAGGTGAAAGAGGATTAGGTTTATTATCTGATGCGATTACGGATGTACAATTAGAAGGTTTTAAAGGGAATCAACATGCGATAGGGCATGTAAGATATGCAACTTCTGGAAATAAAGGAATTGAAAATATTCAACCATTTTTATATCACTTTTATGATATGAGTGTTGGTGTTTGCCACAATGGTAACTTAGTCAATGCACAAAGTTTAAGAAAAGAATTAGAACAAGAAGGTGCCATTTTCCATTCTTCTTCTGATACTGAAGTGATTATGCACCTTATAAGAAGAAGTAAAGCACCTACTTTCGAAGAAGCATTGAAAGAAAGTTTGAATACAGTTAAAGGTGGTTTCACATTTGCTTTATTAACAAAAGATGCGTTATATGGCGCTGTTGACCCAAATGCAATAAGACCATTAGCTGTTGGGAGAATGAAGACGGGTGCTTATATCATTGCTAGTGAGACATGTGCAATTGATGTACTTGGCGCAGAGTTTGTGAGAGATATTCATGCAGGTGAGTATATTGTTATAAATGATGATGGTATAAGAGTTGAATCATACACAACAGAAACAACGACTGCAATTTCAGCGATGGAGTATATTTACTTTGCAAGACCGGACTCTACAATTGCTGGTAAGAATGTTCATGCAGTTCGCAAAGCATCAGGGAAAAAATTAGCTCAAGAAAGTCCGGCTTTAAATGCTGATATGGTAATCGGCGTACCGAACTCATCACTTTCAGCAGCATCTGGTTTTGCAGAAGAGAGTCATTTGCCATATGAAATGGGGCTTGTAAAAAATCAATATGTGGCTCGAACATTTATCCAACCGACACAAGAATTACGAGAACAAGGTGTACGTGTGAAATTATCAGCTGTAAAAGATATCGTACATGGTAAAAATATCGTGCTTGTTGATGATTCTATTGTGAGAGGGACAACAAGTAAGCGTATCGTCAGAATGTTAAAAGACGCTGGAGCAAATGAAGTTCATGTACGTATCGCATCACCTGAATTCATGTTTCCAAGTTTCTATGGTATTGATGTGTCGACATCTGCTGAGCTGATTTCTGCACATAAATCGCCTGAAGAAATTAGAGATTATATCGGTGCAGATTCACTTGCATATTTATCAGTTGATGGCTTAATACGATCCATAGGATTAGATAAAGACGTACCGTATCACGGATTATGTGTAGAAAGCTTTACTGGTGACTATCCAGCAGGTCTTTATGACTATGAAGAAAGATATTATCAAAACTTAAGTCCACGTCAAAAAGCTTATTTAGCTAGTAATAAACAATACTTTGATAAAGAGGGTAATCTTAATGTCGAAAGCATATAAAGCATCTGGTGTAGATATAGAAGCTGGTTATGAAGCGGTTAATAGAATGAAGACACATGTTCAAAGCACGATGAGAAAGGAAGTTCTAGGCGGTTTAGGTGGCTTTGGTGCTGCATTTGATCTGTCACAATTAAATATGAAGAAACCAGTACTTGTTTCTGGAACAGACGGTGTTGGTACAAAGCTTAAACTCGCAATTGATTATAACAAACATGACACAATCGGTATCGATGCAGTTGCGATGTGTGTGAATGATATTTTAACGACTGGCGCAGAACCTTTGTATTTCCTTGATTATATTGCGACGAATAAAGTAAATCCTGAGACAATTGAAGCGATTGTTTCAGGTGTATCTGTCGGTTGTAAAGAAACGAACTGTGCATTAATTGGCGGAGAAACTGCAGAAATGGGCGAAATGTACCATGAGGGAGAATATGATATCGCAGGATTTTGTGTTGGTGCTGTTGAAAAAGATGACTATATTGACGGCAGTGAAGTTAATGAAGGTGACGTCATAATTGGTATTACATCAAGCGGTATTCATTCAAACGGCTACAGTTTAGTTAGAAACTTAATAAAAGAAAGCCAAATTAAGTTGAATGATGCATTTGATGAAGAAAGAACGTATTTAGAAACATTTCTTGAACCAACAAAACTATATGTTAAACCTGTTCTTGCCGTATTAGATAAAGTAAAAGTTAAAGGTATGTCTCATATAACTGGTGGAGGATTTATTGAAAATATTCCAAGAGCGATTCCAGAAGATAAAGATGCGCATATCGATGTTCAATCATATGAAGTACCAAAAATATTCTATTGGTTAAAAGAGCAAGGAAAGATTGAAGCAGAGGAAATGTATAATGTGTTTAATATGGGCATTGGCTTTGTACTTATCGTTAATAAAGAAGATGCTCAAGAAACATTAGATATCTTGAAAGCAAAAAATGAAGAAGCATATATTATTGGTGAAATTTCAAACGGAACAGGTCAGGTCAAATTGACGGGGGTTCAATCATGATTAAAATAGCAGTATTTGCATCAGGAAATGGATCAAATTTTGAGAAAATAATGGAAAATATCGAAGCAGGTTATTTAGACCATATAGAAGTAACAGCATTGTATACAGATAACCCTAATGCCTTTTGTATAGAAAGAGCAAGACGATTTAATTTACCTGTTTATATCATAGATCCAAGAACTTATGATAGTAAAAAAGAATATGAAGAAGCACTACTCACGAGATTATCTCAAGATCGTGTAAGTTGGGTTATTTTAGCAGGATATATGAAAATTGTTGGTCCTACATTATTAAAACAATATGAAGGTAAAATGTTGAATATTCATCCATCTATATTACCAAGTTTTCCTGGTAAGGACGCTGTAGGGCAAGCATTAGATTACGGCGTACGTGTTACAGGAGCGACAGTTCATTATGTTGATAGCGGTATGGATACTGGCGAAATTATAGACCAATTAAGCTGTAAAGTATACCCAGATGATACGAGAGAAACATTACAATTAAGAATACAGAACTTAGAATACGAATTATATCCACGTGTTATGAAAGAAATTATTCAATAAAGGAGTCTTTACAAAATGAAGAATGCAATATTAAGTGTGTCAGACAAAACAAATATAGAAGATTTCGCAAACAAATTAATAGAAAATGATTATAAAGTCTTTTCAACTGGTGGTACTAAAAAGGCACTTGAAAATGCTGGGATTGAAGTTTATTCAGTTTCAGAATTAACAAACTTTCCCGAAATAATGGATGGAAGAGTCAAAACTTTACATCCAGGTGTACATGGAGGTATTCTTGCAAATCGTTCTATTCCTGAACATTTAACAGCATTAAAAGAACAAGACATCGACTTAATTGACTTAGTAGTCGTAAATTTATATCCATTTAAAGAGACTGTTAAGAAAGAAGATGTAACAGAAGATGAAGCAATTGAAAACATCGATATCGGTGGACCAACTATGTTACGAGCAGCAGCTAAGAACTTCAAATTTGTTACAACAGTCGTAGATCCTTCTGATTATAATGAAGTTATTGAACGTATTGCTTCTGACAAATTAGATGAAGATTATCGTAAATCATTAATGGTAAAAGTATTTAAACATACAAATGATTATGATAATGCGATTGTTGAATTCTTTGGAAATACATCAGAAACATTAAGATATGGAGAAAACCCTCAACAAAATGCTACTTTTGTAAAGACTTCTAACGAACCGAATACATTAGCTGGCGCTAAACAATTACATGGTAAAGCTTTAAGCTTTAATAACATTAAAGATGCCGATGCAACGTTATCACTTATTAAAAAGTTTGAACAACCTGCAGCTGTTGCAGTAAAACATATGAACCCATGTGGAGTTGGTGTAGGCGCAACTATTGAAGAAGCATACGATTATGCATATGAAGCGGATTCTCAATCTATATTTGGTGGTATTGTCGCTTTAAATAGAGCTGTTACAAAGGAATTAGCTGAGAAATTACATTCTATTTTCTTGGAAGTTATTATTGCACCAAGCTATGACGAAGATGCGTTAGAAGTATTAACAGCGAAGAAGAATATTAGATTACTAGAAATTGATATGACAGAAACGGAAGATGAACAAGAATTTGTATCAGTTTCAGGTGGGTACTTAGTTCAAGATAAAGATAATGCAACATTAACGCGCGAAGAAATGAAAGTCGTTACAGATGTTGAACCAACTGAAGCACAATGGAAAGCTTTAGAACTAGGATGGAAAGTTGTCCGCTCAGTTAAAAGTAATGCTATTGTACTAGCAAATGATCACCAAACTGTTGGTGTTGGTGCTGGACAAATGAATAGAGTTGGCTCTGCAAAAATAGCAATTGAACGTGCAATTGAAATGAATGAAAATGTAGCCTTAGCTTCAGATGGATTTTTCCCAATGGGTGACACTGTAGAAACAGCTGCTAAAGCAGGTATTAAAACAATTATCCAACCAGGTGGATCTATTAAAGATCAAGATTCAATAGATATGGCAAATAAATATGGCATCAGTATGGTATTTACTGGTATGAGACACTTTAAACATTAGGAGGTCAATATGAAAGTACTTGTTATAGGATCAGGTGGAAGAGAACATGCGTTAGCTCAAAAATGTCAATCGTCTAAATTAGTAAATGAAGTCTTTGTCATTCCGGGTAATGATGCAATGGAAGAAGTTGCGACAATCGTATCGGATATTCAAGAAAATGACCATTTAGCTATAAAATCTTTTGTAGAACAAAACAATATTGAATGGGTAATAATAGGACCTGAACAACCTTTAATAGATGGTTTGACAGATGTATTAGAGGAAACAAATGCTAAAGTCTTCGGACCTAATAAAGAAGCAGCACAATTAGAAGGTTCTAAAGAATTTGCGAAAAAAATTATGGAAAAGTATGATATACCTACTGCAGAATATAAGACAATCACAACAAAAGAAGAAGCAATCAATTATGTTGAGCAGTGTAAAATACCTATCGTGCTTAAAAAAGATGGACTTGCGGCTGGAAAAGGTGTAATCGTTGCTTTAACTCGTGAAGAAGCAAGGGAAGGCGTAGAAACTTTATATCAAACACCTCATGAGAAAGTCGTATTCGAAGAGTTTCTTGATGGAGAAGAATATTCAGTTATGACATTTGTGAATCAATCATATGCAGTTCCATTTGATTGTATCGCTCAAGATCATAAACGTGCATTCGATGGTGATAAAGGACCGAATACTGGTGGTATGGGTGCATACTGTCCAGTACCTCATATTACGGACGATGTATTGGAAGAAACGAATCAAAAAATCGCACAACCTATTGCGGATGCTTTAGTGAGTGAAGGCATTAACTATTTTGGCTTGATTTATATTGGTGCAATTTTAACAAAAGAAGGACCAAAAGTAATTGAATTTAATGCAAGATTCGGTGATCCAGAGGCACAAGTATTATTGACTAAATTAGATTCTGATTTTATTGAAATATTAAACAAGGTGTATCATAAAGAACCTTTAACATTAGAATGGAAAGATGAAAGTGTTGTTGGTGTCGTATTAGCATCTAAAGGATATCCAGGTAGCTATGATAAAGGATATTCAGTTGAAGGTTTAGAGCATGTAGATCAATATTTTGTGAGTGCACTGAAGAAGAATTCAGAAGGCAAGTATGAAAATAATGGTGGACGTGTCATGATCGTTATCGGTACAGGTGACAATATTGAAGCGGCTCAAAAAAATGCATATGAACAAGTCAAATATATTAAAAGTGAACAACTATTCTATAGAAATGATATTGGACATAAAGCATTAAAAGCATATAAATCATAATTAAAGGCTGAGACAACAAAGTTTGTCTCAGCCTTTTCATTGCGCTATATTTCATTCTTTTAGGGAAAGGTATGGTCAAATATAACGCAATGTTATCGAATATCTGAAATGTGTGTTATAGGTAAATAAACATTTAATAAATATGCGATAGCAATGAGTGCAATCGTCAATAAGATGAAATATAAATCATTTTTAGTGAAAGGTACTTTATAATAGAAAGTTCTTTTGCCGTTTGTGAATCCTTTTGCTTCCATCGCAACAGCTAACCTATGAGACTTTCTTATACTTTGACTTAATGTTGGAATGAGTAAATGGTGAATCCATTTTAAGCCTTTACGATTACTTTTATCTATAACTGCATAACGCATCTTTAAAGCTTGTCTTAACTGCATAAAAGAACTAAACATAAGAGGTATCATGCGTATAGAAGCCATGAAAGCATATGCGATTTTAGGTTTTACTTTTAAATGTTGCATGAAACTATAAAACACATAAATGATTTGCGAAGTAAATGGTATAACCATGCCGTAAAATGAAATGACAAGTGTACGCATGGTTACGTGAATACCTCTCAAAAAGCTTTCTTCTGTAATATGAATAATACCAAACTTGAAAATTGTTTCATTTCCTTCACCATAAAAAATCATAAATAAGGAAGAGGTGAGTCCGAAAAATAAAGTGATAGCAATGACGATTAATAGTGGTAACCATCTCACGCCGCTCATGAAGATTAGATAAAGGAACATAATAATCGTTAAATAAAGCATGAAATCAAATTGATGAATAAATATCGCATAGAAAAATAGAGTGATACCTAATATAAGTTTCGTTAGAATATTCACATCATCAATAAAAGTACGGTATTTCTTCCAATTAGTTAACATGAGATTCACCACCGCTTACATGTAATTGCTCGTCTTTGATCGTCAATCTTCTAGTAGCATAACGATTAATAATCTCATTTTCGTGCGTAATCATTAAGATAGTTTGACCATTTTGAACGCGTTCATGAAATAATTTGATGAGTTCAAAGGTATTGTGACTGTCTAAACCGAATGTTGGCTCATCAAGTAAAATAATTTCAGAATTCGTACTTAATGCAGTTGCGACACTTAATCTTTTTTTCTGTCCTATTGATAATTCGAAAGGGTGTTGGTCTTTCACATGATTAAGTTTTAATAATGTCAACATGTCTTGGGTCTTATCATGAGCTGTTTGTTTATCTTGATAAGCATAATTGATAAATATTTCGTTATATACAGATGTTTCGATGAATTGTAATTCCGGATTTTGATATACGAAATACATATGTTTAGAAGCATCTTTTACTTTTTTGATCTGTTTATTTTTGTAAAATATTTGGCCATTATATTTAATGAGCTGCATCATCGTTTCTAAAAATGTTGTCTTACCTGTTCCATTTGGTCCAGTGATTGTAAGCCATTCGCCACTTGAAATCGTTAATTCATCTATACTAAATAGTTTTTTGTGGCCACGCAGTACATCTAACTGTTCTATATTTAACAACGGATTGTGCTCAGCAGTCTGGTTAGACAATTTTAGGGCATATTGCCATGAGTTAGGGTGCCAAACACCGTATTCATTTAAAATGTCTGTATGATGATCTAATATATCTTGAGGTGTACTATCATGTGTGATTTCACCATTTTCGTTCATTACAATGACTCTATCAACATAATTCCAAATATAATCAACTTTATGTTCTACGATTACAACAGTTTGATTTGTCCAATGTTCCATAATCAAATCCCATAATTGTGTTGTTGATTGATGATCAAGCATCGCTGTCGGTTCATCAAGAAATAACGTATTTGTATCTTGTAATAATATAGAAGCAATCGCTAATTTTTGTTTCATACCACCACTTAAACGATTGATTTTAAGTGAAGGGTCAGCATTTAAATTTACCTGTTTCATGGCATTTTTTATAAATCCGTCCATTTTATCAGGTTCGATGTTCATATTCTCAAGCACAAATGCTAATTCTTCTTTAATCTCAGGCATACAAAACTGAGTATCTGGGTCTTGGAAAATAACACCCGGAAGTGAATCGATATCGATTGAATCTACTTTCATCGGTATGTCCATCGATCTCGGTATAATACCGCTTAATACATTTAATAATGTACTTTTACCAGATCCACTTGGACCTAGTAACAGTACTTTTTCTTTATCATTAATATTGATGTTTAAATTTTTAAATATAATGCGTTCATCATCAGGATACTTTAGTCTTAAATTTTTTAGTGATAACAATTGAATAACTCCTATAATAAGTCATAATCTTTTTTAGATGCTGGTCTAAACAATTTCGTAACACCAGTTTGGTCAAGTGCTTTTACAATTGCATAGCCTAATGCACCAGCAACGATTGCACCACTTAAAATTCTAATCGTAAACATTAAAATAACATTCCATAAAGCAACGTCACCTAAGTAATTATAGAACCAATCAATTGGTAACGTAATAATACCTGCAGCCATACCAGCTATAACAGCAACTGATAATTTTCTAGATTGATATCGAACAGCTAAGAAGATGATTTCACAAGCTAAACCTTGTAATAATGCGTATACAAATGTTGGAATATCGAATTGACCCATTACAATCGTTTCGCCAGCACCGGCAGCAAATTCAGCAAGAATTGCAACACCAGGCTTTTGAATAATTAAATAAGTGACAATCGCTGCAATAAACCATACACCGTATACAGATTGTTCTAGGTGTAGACCGAGTGGTTTTAAAATTTCATAAGGTATCCATAAGAACTTATAAATGATTGCAAACAAAGCACCAATTAATACAGTTACTAAAATATCTGATAGGGTTAATCTTTTTGACATGTTAAATTCTCCTTTTAAATAAAAAAATGTGCACTCCTATATCTAAATAGAAGCGCACAAAAATATTGTTATCATTTAAAAATGAATATTATATGATTTACGAACACTTTCCTACGCTAGTATCATCTAGATCAGGTACAAAGGGTTCAGACCTTTTCATGTCTGTCTCAGTTTCAAAACACCCCTAGTGCATTTATTAATTTGTTATCCATACGATAAGTCTTATTAATCTATTTGTCAATAGTAAATCATAAAACTGAAATTAATTTCTTAAATAAATGATTTATAAGTTATTAAAATAAATTCAAAATAAAATCGGGAGCGAAATCGCAAATTTTCATACATTGCGATTTCGCTCCCGGATAGGTAATGAAATTCATTTATTCAAATGTGTCTTGTATATTTTCTTTTGTTTCATCCTGACCTTTGTTGTTGTCTTGCTTATTTTCTTGTTCTTTCTTTTTAGCTTTTTCTGCTTCTTCTTTATGCTTATCATTATGAGTCATGATAACACTCCTTTAAAATGTATGATATTATTATATACCCAACTACATATAAGTATTAAACTTCTTGCTAGTACTTGGGACTGATTTTCAATATAATTAAAGACAATTGAAAATGAAACAATTATAATGTTCAATGAGGTGAAGAACATGGCTATAAAGAAAAAAAGCTGGGAAGTTCATTTTAGTCGAATTATAGGTATATTTCTTTTGATTACTGGATTACTTATACTTTTTAATGCGCCGCGTATTAAAGACTATAATATCAAGGATTCAAGTAATATCCATATCAATAACATTTGGGACTTTTTTGTAGCTTTTTTTGATGAATTAGTAAGAATATTGCACCATTATATTGGTAACTTTCCAGTTATCGCAGCAATTATCGTATTGCTATTTGGTGTATTTGTATTATTAGTAGGACGTACTTTAAGAAGAACGACGCATTACGATTATGATATTTCTGTATTTTATATCGGACTGACAATTATTTTAATGATTGTTATTATGATGACCATGTTCCAAGTATATAGTTTTGCATCTTTCTTATTTATTATTCCATTTGCAATTCATGTGGGATATGTCGTTTATAAAAATGAGCTAAATCCAATGCATCGAAAGAAACATTACTTATGGATTATCATTTCATATGGATTATGTTATTTCATTTCACAATTTGCAATGAACCATAATATCGATGCTCAAAATGTAAAGCCTCTAGATGTTATGAGTGTTAACTTATTCTTCATTCTGTTATGGTGTCTAAGTCAAATGTCAGTTTGGATTAGTTTATATTTAAGAAGATCTTTACCAGTAAGTGATGAAGACATTGAACAATTTCATGAAGAAAGATATTCAAGAGTTAAAAATAACCGCTTAACTAGAAAAATATATACTTTAGCAGAAGGTTTTTACCAAAAATTACAGAATTTCAAACAAGCGACTTTAGAAAAATTCAATTCTGAAGAGGCAATTGCTAAAAGAAAACGTCGTAATGAAAAATGGAAAGAGATTATTAAAATCGAAGAAGACGATATTCCAAGATGGATGAGAAGACCGAAATGGTTAAAGAAAAGCTATATAGAGTGGATAAGTACTGTAGTTTTATTCTTATTTACATTTATAGAGTTTAATAACCGTAATGGTTTATTCTTATCAGGTGAATGGAAATTATCTCAAATTCAATATGTTTTTGAATGGTTAACATTATTTATTATGATGTTATTGATTATTTTATATGCATACTTCAATTACACGACAAATTATAAGAATAAAAATAATTTTGGTAAATTGTTTGTTATTTCAGCATTATTCTTTGAAATTGCAACGACATTCTTTGTTTCAGCAATTCAAACGTCACAATTTTCCGTATTTATCACACCAATTTCATTTTTACTATTATTATTTGTAACACCTGCATTTATCATTCACTTGAAAAAATCATTTTAATATCTTACACGATATAATTAGACACTTTATTGAGCGCTATGCGCTTAATAAAGTGTCTTTTATTTTATAATTTGCACGAGCAATTGCTGTATTTAAAAGTTTAAATATGTAATAAGTAAACTATTTTAATGAATTTATTCAAAAAAATGTATTGCGTGGAATAATCTTATCCTTTATACTAACTTTAGTAAGCGTTTACATATAAGGGGATCAAAACTTTCTGGGGGAAATTTTGATTAATAAAATTCGGTTAACAGAGTATTCTAAAGGGGAATACTCTGTTTTTTGGTGTTTTGAATAATATACGTTATAATATGTGAGACATTTCGAAAGGATGGCTAATATATAATGAAACAATTAATTCTCAAAAAAGGAAAAGAAGATAAATATTTAAGAGGGTATCCTCTAGTTGAAAAAGACGACGTTTTTGATATGCCTAAAATGGATGAAGGTGAATTAGTTGCACTTGTTGATGCAGGTAAAAGATTCATTGCAACTGCTTATTATGGTGAACAAAATAAAGGTATAGGCTGGGTATTATCATTAGACTCAACTGAAAAGATTGATCATAACTTTTTTGTAAAGTTATTTGAAGAAGCTAAAAATGATAGAGCATATTATGAAAATGTAGATGGTATCAATGCATATAGATTATTTAATGCTGAAGGCGATGGAATTGGTGGACTGACAATTGATCATTATGATGGTCATTTATTAGTTCAGTGGTACTCAGTAGGGATATATCGATTGAAAGATAGAATATTACCTGCAATTAAAGAAGTCTTCGATTATAAATCAATTTTTGAGAAAAGAAGATTTAAAGGAATGGAAACAGCGTCAGACTTCGTAGCGGGTGAAGCACCAGAATTTCCATATGTCATAGAAGAAAACCATATGTTCTATAATATTAATCTTGATGACGGACCTATGACAGGTATTTTCTTAGATCAAAAAGATGTTAGAAAAAAATTAAGAGACCACTATAGTCAAAATAAAGATATATTGAATTTATTTAGTTATACGGGTGCATTTTCAGTTGCAGCAAGTGAAAATGCTCGTTCAACTACAAGTGTGGATTTAGCTAATAGAGCTAGACCATTAACCGAAGCAAACTTTGGTTTAAATACAATGGATCTTAATCAGAACCATATATTTATTATGGATGTATTTGATTATTTCAAATATGCTTTAAGACATGGTTTAAGTTATGACGTTGTCGTTATTGATCCACCAAGCTTTGCACGTAATAAGAAAAAGACTTTTAGTGTTCAGAAAAACTATCCTGAATTAATTGAAGGTGCATTAGAATTATTAAACGAGAATGGTAACTTAGTGTTAAGTACAAATTCAAGTGCTTTTCCACAAAAAGCATTCAAAAAAATGATTAATCAAACATTAGATCAATTAGGTGTAGATTATACAATCTCTGATGTAATGGGATTACCTAAAGACTTCAAGAGTCATCCACACTATAAACCAAGTAAATACTTGAAAGTCGTATTCGTACAAATAAATGGTTAAAATTTCCTAGTTCGGGTATATATTATTATAATAATGTTTGAATATAATCGAACTGTGAGGAGAATGGAAACAATGGGAATTTTCGATAAAATTACGACAAAAGCAGGCAATAAAGCATTTGGTATACAAGAAATAAAGAAACGTTCTGAATTACCAACTTCACAAGAAGAATTGTTAGAACGTAGAAAAAAAGCTAAAGAACTTATTCATAAGAAGTCATTAATGTCTTCAGCTGCAAATGTAGTACCAATTCCAGGACTTGGTGTTGGTATGGATATTAAATTAATGGGCGATATCATTGAAGATATTAATAAAATTTATGGATTAAGTCATAAACAAGTTAATAAAATGCAAGATGATTTAAAACAAAAAGTTTTAACATCAGCTGCAATGAGAGGTAGCCAATTTATTGGTCAAAAAGTAACGAATGCAATGGTAAAAGTTATTTTTAGATCAGTCGTAAAAAGAGAAGCGGCAAAACAATCAAGATGGGTACCATTAGTTGGACAAGCAGTTGCTGGTTCAATTAGTTATTATTTAATGAAAAAAATGGGTGAAGATCACATTAAAAAATGTGAAACAGTCATTCAAGATTTTATAGGTGAATAAAATATTGAAAAGAAGCTAAGGCATTTTGTAATGTCTTAGCTTCTTTCCTACAATTTGTCACCTACTACGTAGTAAAATGTATTTAAAATTGGCATCACTAAATAAGCCTTTATTATTTAATAATTTTTTCAATATGTTATGATTTAAATGAATATATTATCCGTGTGGAGACATGTGATAATCATATTCTTTATTATTTATTACGAGATAATGAATGGTTTTAAGTAGTTTGTTAATGCAAGCTACTGATGCAGTCTTGTGGCCTTTGCCATTAGGCTGCTTTTTTAATTTGTAATAATATGATTTTTAAATAACCTTTGACCTAACAGGAAATTTTTAATGATTAAGTAAAATAATGATCTAGCATGTTTGTTTCCACGTTTGTTAATTTTATCTTTAAAATGTGTTTTACCGACTGATATCTTTTTATATCAATGCCTACATATGCATTCAATTGCTTATGAGAATCAAAGGATTTGATGTCACCTAATTCGCCAATAATCATTATGGCTGTTAAATCACCAATGCCAGGAATAGATTTAATTATTTTAAATTCTTCGAATTCCTCAGCTAACACTAATAACCTTTGTTTTATAGAAGCATTCCGTTTCATTAGATTTAATAAATCTTCAATCACATAAACTAATTTATCTGTTAAAAATGAATCTTTAGAAACAAATATTAAACTTGTTGAACATAACGCTAAAATTGGTACACAAATAGCAGTTGAATACACGAACCTTCAAAAATAAAGAATAATCAGCTCAAATAATTGCATACTTATGTAATATGATTGAATTGTAAGTGGTTTTTTGATATTCTTTAATCGTATAGATAAAATTTGATTTTATACAAATTTAATATAGGTATCAGAAGGAGACAATAAAAATGGAACAAAATTCATACGTAATTATTGACGAAACGGGTATTCACGCTAGACCAGCAACAATGTTAGTTCAAACTGCATCTAAATTTGATTCAGATGTACAATTAGAATATAACGCTAAAAAAGTTAACTTAAAATCAATTATGGGTGTAATGAGCCTAGGTGTTGGTAAAGATGCTGAAATTACTATCTACGCTGAGGGTAGTGATGAGAAAGAAGCTATCGAAGCAATTACTGAAGTATTATCTAAAGAAGGATTAACTAAATAATGTCTGAATTATTAAAAGGTATAGCTGCATCTGATGGTGTGGCTATTAGTAAAGCATATTTATTAGTTGAACCTGACTTATCGTTTTCAAGCGAAAATATCAGCGATGTAGACGGCGAAGTTGAAAAGTTTAAAGCGGCTGTTAATCAATCAAAAGTTGAATTAACTCAAATTCGTAATAATGCTGAAAAACAACTTGGTGCAGATAAAGCTGCGATTTTTGATGCGCATTTATTAGTGTTAGAAGATCCAGAATTATTAAATCCAATTGAAGAAAATATTCGCAATAACAAAGTAAATGCACCTACTGCATTAAATGAAGTATCAACAAACTTCATTACAATCTTTGAAAATATGGATAATGAATACATGAAAGAACGTGCGGCAGATATTCGTGACGTTTCTAAACGTATTTTGGCACATATTTTAGGTGTAGAATTACCAAATCCTAGTATGATCAATGAAAGCGTTATTATTGTAGGTGAAGATTTAACACCATCTGACACTGCGCAACTTAACAAAGAGTTTGTTAAAGGTTTTGCGACAAATATCGGTGGAAGAACTTCACACTCAGCAATAATGAGTCGTTCATTAGAAATTCCAGCTGTTGTAGGAACTAAAGATATTACTGATCGCGTAAACCATGGTGATAGTTTAATCATTGATGGTTTATCTGGTGATGTAATCATTAACCCAACAGATGACGAAGTTCAAGCATACGAACAAAAACAGAAAAACTTCTTAGCTGAAAAAGAAGAATTAGCTAAACTAGTTAATGATGAATCTGTTTCTAAAGATGGTGTTCATGTAGAATTAGCTGCGAATATTGGTACACCTAATGACTTAGAAGGTGTTAAAAATAACGGCGCAGAAGGTATCGGTTTATACCGTACTGAATTCTTATACATGGGTAGAGACAATATGCCTTCAGAAGAAGAACAATTTGAAGCATATAGTAAAGTCTTAAAAGAAATGGACGGCAAACGTGTTGTCGTTCGTACTTTAGACATAGGTGGAGATAAAGAATTATCTTACCTAAACTTACCTAAAGAAATGAACCCATTCTTAGGATATAGAGCGATTCGTTTATGTTTAGATCAAACTGATATCTTTAGAACACAATTAAGAGCTTTATTACGCGCTTCTGAATTTGGTAAGTTAAATATCATGTTCCCAATGATTGCAACTATCAAAGAATTTAGAGACGCTAAAGCAATCTTACTTGAAGAAAAAGAAAAATTAGTTTCTGAAGGTGTTAACGTTGCGGATGATATCGAAATCGGTATTATGGTAGAAATTCCATCTACTGCAGCACTTGCAGACATCTTCGCTAAAGAAGTTGATTTCTTCAGTATTGGTACGAATGATTTAATCCAATATACAATGGCTGCTGACCGTATGTCTGAGCGTGTTTCTTACTTATACCAACCATATAACCCTGCAATTCTTCGCTTAGTTAAGCAAGTAATTGAAGCTTCTCATAAAGAAGGTAAATGGACTGGTATGTGTGGAGAAATGGCTGGAGACAACACAGCAATTCCATTATTACTTGGATTAGGTTTAGATGAATTCTCTATGAGTGCGACAAGTATTCTAAAAGCTAGAAAACAAATCAAACAATTAGATCAAAAAGAAATGCAAGAATTAGCGAACAAAGCAATTAACTGTGCAACAGAAGAAGAAGTTGTAGAACTCGTTAATCAAATTCTTTAAAATTAAAAAACAGAGCAGTTATCTCTTAACATTAAGTAGATAACTGCTCTGTTTTTATATGTGAATGATTTTTTCAGACTTTATTGAGATTGCAAGTTGAATATCGCAATTTCAGGTGAACAAAATATTCTAATAGGAAGTCTTGTCATACCTATGCCTTGATTAACATAAAGGTATTGTCCAGTTCTAATTTGATATAAACCTTGTTTATATACTTTTCCATAAGTTGGTGTATAAATAGCGCCAATCTTAGGGAGTCGAACTTGACCACCATGTGTATGTCCAGAAAGTACTAAGTGGATGTTTGGATCTAATAATTTAACTTTATCTGGTTCATGTACGAGTCCAATTCGAAAGTCTATACGACAATTAGGTACTTGGAATGAACTGCTAAAGTTAGGTTGACCAAAACATAAATCATCAATGCCATTAATCTGAATATTACCGTCAGGTGTATTGACAACGTAAGAACTGTTCAACAAGACTTCAAAACCCGATTTATTCATAATATCTAATACCGTATGAATACCGTTTGAACCGTAATCGTGGTTGCCTGGAACAAAAAACTTTCCATATTTTGATTGAACTGTACGAAATAAAGGTATAACTAGATAAGGGTCAAATGAAATTTGAGCAATATCATCAAAACAATCACCTGTGAAACAAACAATATCTGCTTCTTGCTCATTGATAAGACGTACAAGTTGATATAAATTTTCTAAATTAGAATAATAACCTAAATGCAAATCTGTTATATGAATGAGTTTCAGATTTGATTTTAAGTTTGTATCAATAGAATGTGTGGTGACTTTAATTTTAGAACTTGGAAATTGAATTTTCATTAATGAATGCCTAATGCTTTATTAAAAGATTCTATATCAACTTGATAAAAAACTTCTCCATTAATGAGAACAGTAGGTGTTGAAAAACTGTCTAGATCGATAAGTTCGTTTTTAAATTGTTTGTTTTTTATATTTTTTTCTGTAAACGGAATTTCTTTTTCATTAAAATATTGTTTTACAAATTGGCAAGGGGGACACTGGTCTTGTGTATAAATTGTAACTTCACTCATAGCTTTCACCTCAACTTTATATAGACATATTATAAATGATTTTTTAAAGCGTTCAATTATTATGTCCTATTTTGCCATTAATTTGTCATTACTTTGTAAATGTTAAACATTTCACAAATGATTAAAGTGTTGTATAATAAGATTAAATTGTGATGTATATCACAAACGTTGAATGGAGGAATATTATGGATGCAGTAGTTATAAGTCGTTTACTAACTGCTATGACATTGGGATTCCATATCATTTTTGCAACAATTGGTGTGGGAATCCCATTAATGTTTGCAATTGCTGAATTTATAGGTATTAAGAACAATAATCCTATGTATATAGCAATGGCAAAACGTTGGTCTAAAGGTTATACGATTACTGTAGCGGTCGGAGTAGTTACGGGAACAATTATTGGTCTACAATTATCATTATTGTGGCCAGCATTTATGCAATTAGGTGGGCAAGTTATTGCGCTACCATTATTTATGGAAACATTCGCCTTTTTCTTTGAGGCTATTTTCTTAAGTATTTATTTATATACGTGGGATAGATTCAAAGGTAAATGGACGCACTTTTTAATTACATTACCAGTCATTATTGGTGGTACATTCTCAGCGTTCTTTATTACATCTGTGAATTCTTTCATGAATACGCCAAATGGATTTGATTTTATCAATGGAAAATTGATGAACATTGATCCAATTGCTGCGATGTTTAATGCATCATTCGGTATTAGAGCATTTCACGTTATAGCGACTGCGTTTATGACAGCTGCATTTATTTTAGCAAGTATAGCAGCATATCGTTTGATTAAGAATAAATTTATAGACGATAAAGAATATCATAAAAAAGCTCTTAAACTTACAATGATAGTTGGTTTAATTGCGAGTTTACTTGCAATGTTAGCAGGCGATTTATCAGCTAAGTTCTTACATCAAGAACAACCTGAAAAATTAGCAGCTATGGAGTGGCATTTTGAAAGTGAATCAAAAGCAGACCTAGTATTATTTGGGGTAGTAGATGAAGATAAACAAGAAGTTAAAGGTGCTATTAAAATTCCTGGCGCTTTAAGTTTCTTATCAGATAGTAATTTTAATACTGAAGTTAAAGGATTAAACGAATTTAAGAGTGATGAAACACCACCACTTATCATTCACTATTTCTTTGATTTGATGGTATTCTTTGGTGTGTATTGTTTTGTCGTTTCAGCTTTATTTGTCGTATTAAAATGGGTGAAAAAATGGTCACAATATAGTAAACCAATCTTATATTTAGCAGTATTAACTGGACCTCTTGCAATGCTTGCAATTGAATTTGGTTGGTTCTTAGCTGAGATGGGTAGACAACCTTGGATATTAAGAGGTTACTTAAAAGTTGCAGAAGCTGCAACAAATGCTGATGGACTTGCACTTGTATTCATTGCATTCGCAATACTTTATTTAGTTCTTGGTATTTCATCAAGTTATGTACTTATTAGAATGTTTAGTCACAGCAAAGCGACTGATGATGTGAACAAAATAATAGACAGAAAGGGTGAAGTATAATGGATTATCAACATATAGGTATTACAGTGCTTTGGCTCTTTCTGTTTGGTTACATTATTATTGGTGCGATTGATTTTGGTGCAGGATTCTTCGCATTTCACGCTAAATTAACGAAGCAAGATCATATTATCAATAACTTGATTTCTAGATATTTAAACCCAGTTTGGGAAGTAACAAATGTGTTCTTCGTATTCTTCTTTGTAGGAATAGTTGGATTCTTCCCAGACTCTGCATATTATTTCGGGTCAACATTATTAATACCTGGTAGTATTGCATTAATTTTACTAACCATTCGTGGTAGCTTTTACGCATTTGAAAACTATGGACAAGATAGTAAGTTATCATGGTTATTCTTATATGGTGGAACAGGTTTACTGATTCCAGCATCATTATCAACAATTTTAACAATTGCTGAAGGTGGCTATATTAAAGAAACAAGTGATGGCGTTCACCTACAGTGGGTTGATTTATTATTAAGTCCATATGCATGGGCAGTTGTATTTTTAGCAATTATCTCAGTGTTATATATTTCATCAGGATTTTTAACATTTTATGCGAATAAAGCTAAAGATTCTGAAGCATATCATTTATTGAGACAGTGGTTCCTTATATGGGCAATTCCGATGATCATCATTTGTCAGTTCGTTTTCTTATCATTAAGACAACATAATGAAACGCATTTTAATAATGCAGTCGGTAGTTATTGGTGGTTATTCGGTTTAAGTATTATATTCTTTATCATTGCTGTTGGATTGATATACTTTAAAAAAGCACACGGCGTTGCATTTATCATGATATTATTACAATTCGGTACAGCATTCTTCGGATATGGTGTAAGTAAATTACCGTATATTTTAGATCCGTTTATCAATATTGATAAAGCAGTTGTGAACGATCAAATGGCATTAATGCTTGTAATCGTATTTATTTTAGGTTTACTTTTACTCGTGCCATCGCTTATATTATTATTAAGATTATTTATCTTTGATGCTGATTACGTTAAAGGTAAAAAATAAGATTATTATAAAGTATGGAGGCATATCATGAGTAGGGAGTATGTAGTTATAGGTTTAGGCCGATTTGGCGGAAGTATTGTAAGAGAGCTCAATGCTTTAGATATGGATGTAATGGCCATTGATGCAGATGAAGCAAGAGTGAATGAGTTCAGTGATATCGCCACACATGCAGTGATTGCAGATACAACAGATGAAGCGGTCATGAAAAGTTTAGGTATACGCAATTTCGATCATGTCATTGTTGCGATAGGTGAGAATATACAAGCAAGTACGTTGACAACATTAATTCTTAAAGAATTAGGTGTTAAAAAAGTTACTGCTAAAGCTCAGAACGATTATCACGCTAAAATTTTGAATAAAATAGGTGCGGATACTGTTGTCCATCCAGAAAGAGATATGGGTCGTCGTATCGCACATAATGTTGCTAGCGCATCTGTACTAGACTACTTAGAACTCTCTGATGAGTATTCAATTGTAGAAATTAAAGCAGGAGAAAGACTTGCTGGTAGTTCTATATTAGAATTGGATGTACGTGCAAATTACGGTATAAATATCATTGCAGTTAAAAGAGGTAAAGATATCATCGTAGCACCAGATCCAAATGAAAATATTGAATTTCATGATATATTAATCGTGATAGGTCATGACAATGATTTAAATAGATTTGAGAAAAAATTAGTAAACGAATAAAATAACACCCGTAATTTTTAGAAATTACGGGTGTTTTAATGTTTTATTTAATTTTCATGATAATTGGTAAAATCATTGGTTTACGAGCTGTTTTTTCGTATAAATAAGGTTGTAAAGCTTCAGTAATTGTAGATTTAACGTGATGCCATTCTACTTTATCATTATTGTTTAGCTTTTCAATAACAGCTTTTTTGATTAATCGTTGTGCATCGTAAATTAAATGACCTGATTCTCTCATATATACAAATCCTCTAGAGATGATATCTGGACCTGAGAGTAGTTGTTTCGTTTTGAAATCTATACTTACAACAACTATTACAAGACCTTCTTCAGAAAGGACTTTACGGTCTTTAATTACGACATTACCGATATCTCCAATTCCGCTACCATCAACAAATACATTTCCTGATGGAATACGACCAGCATATCTTGCAGAATCTTTTGTAAGTGCAAGGACATCGCCAATTTCATATACGAAGATATTATCTGGATCTACACCACAGTTCACACCAGTTTCACTATGTTTCTTAAGCATTCTATATTCACCATGAATCGGCATAAAATATTTAGGCTTAATTAAACGTAACATTAATTTTTGTTCATCTTGTGAACCGTGACCTGAAGTATGAATGTTTGATAATTTACCATGAATAACATCAGCGCCAGCTTTGTATAAAGCGTTGATTGTTCTATTTACACTCTTAGTGTTACCTGGAATAGGTGATGAACTGAATACAACTGTATCATCTGGAATAATGCTGATTTGTCTATGTGTACCATTAGCAATTCTTGATAATGCTGCCATTGGTTCACCTTGAGAACCTGTACATAAAATAAGAATTTCATGCTTAGGAACGGTATTAATTTTGTTAGGTTCAATAAATGTTTCAGGTGGTACTTTAATATAACCTAATTCTGTACCAATTTTAATATTGTTCTCCATTGAACGACCGAAGACAACGATCTTACGATTGTATTTAACGGCTGCTTCAACAGCTTGCTGAACTCTATAAATATTAGAAGCAAATGTTGCAAAAATAATTCTACCAGAACATTTACGGAAAATCTCATCGACGTTTTGTCCAACTTCCTTTTCACTTAATGTAAAGTTAGGAACTTCAGAGTTTGTAGAGTCTGATAACAAACATAATACGCCTTCTTCACCAAGTTGAGCCATTTTGGCAATATTTGCAGGTTTACCAACAGGTGTGAAATCAAATTTGAAGTCACCTGTATGAACGATTTTACCTTCTGGTGTATCTGCAATAATCCCGTATGCTTCTGGAATACTATGAGTTGTTAAATAAAATGAAATCTTGAAATGTTTAAATTCAAATTCTGAATCTTCATCAATTTCATTTAATTGAGCAGTCTTCAATAAATTGTGTTCTTCCAATTTATTTCTAATAAGACCTAAAGCAAGTGGTCCACTATAAATCGGAACATTCATTTGTTTTAATAAAAATGGGACACCACCAATATGGTCTTCGTGTCCATGAGTGATAAATAAAGCTTTCACTTTATGTTTATTTTGAATTAAGTACGTATAATCTGGTATCACGTAATCGATACCAAGAAGATCGTCATCAGGGAATTTAATACCTGCATCGATGACAATGATTTCATCTTGATATTCGAGGGCGTACGTGTTTTTACCAATTTCACCGAGACCACCCAGTGCGTATACGCCTACTTCATTTTTTTGTAAAGGCTTCATTTAGATTGTCTCCACATTAAAGTGATCTGATTTCTTTTCATATTCTAAATGAGCGCCCTCTAATTTTTGGACAAATTCGATATTGTAATTACGGTCAGATAAATATCTTCTAACTTGTTCTTCAGTTTGTCCTTCGAAATATTTTGTTTGTGTACTTTCACGTACGATTACTTCACTTTTGTCTTCTTGATAAAATACTTTAAATACTGCCATATATAAATCCTCCTAGGTTAATTAACATAAATAAAGCCCTAGTTTTTAAGTCTAGGGTTTGTCAATTTCGAAATTTGATTCCCGTACATTTTTAAAAGTAATTATATGAAAATATATAAATACCTTTTTAATAAGTTCATTTTACATGATAATTAGAGATAAATAAAGATATTTAACTAAATCTTTCATATATATTGATTATCAACTAGAATAGAGATAAGGAGGCGATGAAAGTTGAATAAGAAATTAATATTTTTCGATATAGATGGTACAATCTATGATGAAAACAAAGAAATTCCAGAATCAACTATTGATGCGATAAAAAAATTAAAAGAAGCTGGCCATATCGTCGCAATTGCAACAGGAAGAGCACCGTATATGTTTAAAGAAGTTATTAAAGAAACAGGTATTGATACTTTTGTTTCGTTAAACGGACAAATTGTTGTATATAATGGAGAAATTATAAGTAAATATCCATTAAATAAAGAGGAACTTATGAGTATAGTAGACAAAGCACATGCGAATAATCATCCACTAGTATTTTTCGGTGAAACAGCAGTATATGCAAATGTAGAAAGTGATAACGACATTTCTGAAAGTCTTGGAACATTAAAGATGGATTACCCAGAATATCACAATACATATTATCTTGATCACCCAGTGTATCAAGCACTTATTTTCCATGCTGATGATGAAGATGACAAGTACGATAATCAATTCAATGCATTGAAGTTCTATAGATGGCATCCACTAAGTAGAGATGTAGTGCCAAATGATCGTTCTAAAGCAGAAGGCATAAAAGAACTCAGTGATAAATTAGGATTCCCATTAAGTGAAGTAGTTGCATTCGGTGATGGACCAAATGATGTAGAAATGATCACTGAAGTAGGGTGTGGTGTAGCAATGGGGAATGCCGTTGACGCACTAAAAGAAGTTTGTGATTTTGAAACGAAACATGTAAGTGAAAATGGTATATACTATGCATGTATAGAATTAGGATTGATAGATGAATAGGATGTGAATTTTATGGATAAGGTCGAACGCATCATCAAAACAATCGATGCAGAAAAAAACAGATCTGACAAACAATTTAAAGGAATAGAATTTAATATTCGAAAAAATGAAGTTGTAATGATCTATAACTATGATGAAATGATTAATAATGTTAAACAAGATCCACATTACATTCGACATAACAAAGATCCAGAATGGTTAAGTTTGGATGAATTAACCGCTATTCAAAAAGCATTAAAAGAAAAAAATATTCATTTCATCGAACGAAGAGATGAATTTATGTAATGAACAAAATTATGAAACAGAAAAAGGGAGCGGGACAGAAATCTAATTTGTAAAAAAGGTTTCGTAGTCCCGCCCGGCAAGGATGACTAGAATTGGAAAAAGCTTGGTACAAGCGTATTTTCAATTCAGTCATCTACTGCCAAGATACTACAAGAGGCTAAGACATTACATTATGTCCCAGCCTCTTTTTTGATAAGAGAGAAAGAACGGTGATGTGCGAGTTAGGGACAGAATTCCGAGAAATGTCCGTAAGAATGGTCCGCCTAATTACCAGAATTCAGAATAATGGAAGATACAGCGTTCTAATTACCAGAATTCAAAATAATGAAATTAAAAAGAGCGAATACCGACTGAATGGTATTCGCTCTTTTATCATCATACTTATTAATTAATTTCTACTGCATCATCGAGTGGTTTGAATGGATCTTCTTCATTAATATAGTCATAGAACATGATGCCATTTAAATGATCGATTTCGTGTTGCAATACGATTGCTGGATATCCTTTGAATCTTTTCTTAAATGGATTTCCTTCTATATCGTATGCTTGAATTGTTATTTTATAATTACGATGAACAAGTCCTGGTTTAGCTTCGTCTACACTTAAGCATCCTTCTCCGCCATTTAAATATGCTTTTTGTACGCTATGGCTTACGATTTTAGGATTGATAAGTTGAAGTTCGATTTGGTTTCCTTTTCCGTCATCTTGTATATATACAGCTAACATTTTTTTAGAAACATTGATTTGTGGAGCGGCTAGTCCTACGCCAGAACGTAATTTGTATTTTTTAGCAAGATCTTCATCTTGAGAGTTCTTTAGGAATTCCATCATTTCATTTAATGTTTCTTTGTCTTCAGTCGATACTGGTAATTCTACTTCTTCGGCTTTCTTTCTAAGAGTTTCGTGGCCGTCACGAATAATATTTTCCATCGTTATCATTTACATGCACCTTCCTCATATAAAATATTATCAAAAACTGGTCATTTTTACATCTATTATTAATTGTATAAATAAAAAAAACAGAGTAACATATTGATAGGATTAAAAGGAGGAATTACCAATGATTGGCAAGAAATTTGTAACATTAACATTAGCGACTTCAATAATTTTAACAGCATGTGGTCAATCTAAAGAATCACTTGAATCTTTTTATAACAAAGTTGAAAAAGCAAATAAAGAAGAAAAAGTTATTGTTGATTTAAATGAGAAAATGACTAAGGCAGAAAAAGATAAAGTTCAAAAAATCGAAGCATTAAATAAAGCTAAAAATGATGACTTTAAAGCAAAAGCGCAAGAATTAACTGACGGTATAAAAGATAGAGAAGAAATTGTAAAAGATGAAAAAGCTGCAATGAAGAAATCTAAGGACATTTATGATTCATCTAAAAAAGACTATAAAAATATAGAAGATGAAGAACAATTGAAAGAAGCTAAAGATTTAAAGAATGCATTAGATGAAAAGTATAAACTACATAATGAAGTAATGAATGCCTATCAAGAAGTATTAAAAACTGAAAAAGATTTATTTAGTTATCTATCAAAAGACAATGCTACACAAAAAGGTGCAAATGATCGTTCTTCTAAATTAACTGAAGTTAATAAAAAGACTGAAAAAGTTGTAACAGATTATCAAAACACTTTAAGAAAAGTACAACAAGAAAAGAAAGATGTTTCAGCTATTTTAGATAAATAATTTGTATTAGTACAGCTAATATTATGTTTTAGTACAGTTACATAAAAACCTTTAATTTGTGGGGTTTTTAAGATGTTAGTATTTTTTATTTAACAGTAAAACAGTTTTGTGTTAGAATGATTAAGAAATGATTATTTAATATAGGGAAAGGTATGGTGAATTGAATGGCTCCGAGAAAAAAAGCCCAATTCGATGCAGTAGCGACTTTAAATGAAATAGAGTCTAAGTTTGAAATGGTTCAAGTTTTAGATGAAGAAGGAAATGTCGTAAATAGTGACTTGTTACCGGACTTATCTGACGAAGAACTTGTTGAATTAATGGAAAGAATGGTTTGGACTCGTGTTCTAGATCAACGTTCTATTTCATTAAATAGACAAGGACGTTTAGGTTTCTATGCACCAACAGCTGGACAAGAAGCTTCACAATTAGCTTCACATTATGCGTTAGAGAAAGAAGACTATGTATTACCTGGTTACCGTGATGTGCCACAATTAATTTGGCATGGTTTACCATTAACAAAAGCTTTCTTATTCTCACGTGGACACTTTATTGGAAACCAATTCCCAGAAGGTGTTAATGCTTTAAGTCCACAAATTATTATCGGTGCACAGTTTATTCAAACAGCTGGTGTAGCACTAGGTCTTAAAAAACGTGGTAAGAAAAATGTTGCAATTACTTACACTGGTGATGGCGGTTCTTCACAAGGTGACTTCTATGAAGGTATCAACTTTGCTTCTGCTTACAAAGCACCTGCAATTTTCGTTATCCAAAATAACAACTATGCGATTTCAACACCTCGTGACAAACAAACAGCTGCTAAAACATTAGCTCAAAAATCAGTAGCAGTTGGTATTCCAGGTGTATTAGTAGATGGAATGGATGCATTAGCAGTATATGCAGTAACTAAACAAGCGCGTGAACGTGCAGTAAATGGTGAAGGTCCATCATTAATCGAAACATTAACTTACCGTTACGGTCCACATACAATGGCTGGTGACGATCCAACTCGTTACAGAACTTCTGATGAAGATTCTGATTGGGAAAAGAAAGATCCATTAGTACGTTTCAGAAAATATCTTGAAGCGAAAAACTTATGGTCTGAAGAAAAAGAAAACGAAGTAATGGAAAAAGCTAAAGAAGAAATTAAAACAGCTATTAAAGAGGCAGATAATACGCCTAAACAAAAAGTTACAGACTTAATGGAAAATATGTATGAAGAAATGCCTTACAATTTAGCTGAACAATATGAAATTTACAAAGAGAAGGAGTCGAAATAAGTCATGGCACAAATGACAATGATTCAAGCGATTAACAATGCGCTTCAAAACGAATTAAAAAGAGACGAAGATGTTCTATTATTCGGTGAAGACGTTGGTGTAAACGGCGGTGTATTCCGTGCAACAGAAGGTTTACAAAAAGAATTCGGTGAAGATCGTGTATTTGATACACCTCTAGCTGAATCAGGTATTGGTGGTCTAGCTTTAGGTTTAACGCTTGAAGGTTACCGTCCTGTCATGGAAATCCAATTCTTTGGTTTCGTATTTGAAGTTATGGACTCAATTGCTGGTCAAATAGCTCGTCACCGTTTCCGTTCAGGTAACTCTAAAGTGGCTCCAATCACAATCCGTGCGCCATTTGGTGGTGGTGTGCATACACCAGAATTACACGCAGACAACTTAGAAGGTTTAGTAGCACAATCTCCAGGTTTGAAAGTTGTTATTCCTTCAAACCCTTACGATGCTAAAGGATTATTAATTTCTGCAATCCGCAGTAATGACCCAGTTGTTTATTTAGAACACATGAAGTTATACCGTTCATTCCGTGAAGAAGTACCTGAAGAAGAGTACGAAGTAGAAATCGGTAAAGCTAAAGTTAAACGTGAAGGTACAGATTTAACAATCATCACTTATGGTGCAATGGTTCAAGAATCATTAAAAGCAGCTGAAGATTTAGAAAAAGATGGTTATTCAGTTGAAGTTATTGACTTAATCACTGTTCAACCATTAGATATTGAAACAATTGTTAAATCAGTAGAAAAAACAAACCGTGTAATCGTAGTTCAAGAAGCTCAAAAACAAGCAGGCGTTGGCGCAAATGTTGTAGCTGAAATTTCTGAAAGAGCTGTTCTTTCATTAGAAGCTCCTATTGCACGTGTGGCAGCTGCTGACACTATTTATCCATTCACACAAGCTGAAGGTGTTTGGTTACCAAACAAAAAAGATATCGTAGCGCAAGCTAAAGAAACATTAGAGTTTTAATGCGCATTAAAATAAGGATTTAATATTTAGGAGGAAAAAATCGTGTCATTCGAATTTAAATTACCAGATATCGGTGAAGGTATCCACGAAGGTGAAATTGTAAAATGGTTTGTTAAAGCAGGAGACGAAATTCAAGAAGACGATGTATTATGTGAAGTTCAAAATGATAAATCTGTCGTTGAAATTCCATCACCTGTTGCAGGCAAAATTGAAGAAGTTATGGTTGAAGAAGGTACAGTATCTGTTGTTGGTGATACAATTGTTAAAATTGATGCACCTGATGCAGAAGGTTTACAATTCAAAGGTCATGACGACGATGAAGAAGAAACTAAAGAAGAAGCACCAGCTGAAGAAGCTAAAGAAGAAGCAACTACTGAAACTCAATCAGAAAATGTTGATGAGTCTAAACGTGTAATTGCTATGCCTTCAGTTCGTAAATTTGCTCGTGATAACGATGTAAATATTAAAGCTGTTTCAGGTTCAGGTAAAAATGGCCGTATCTTAAAAGAAGACGTTGAAGCATACTTAAATGGTGGCGCTACTACAGAGCAACCAGCTAAAGAAGAAGCTCAAACTTCATCTGAAGATACACAAGCAGTACAATCTCCACAAGTACCAGAAGGAGAATTCCCTGAAACTCGTGAGAAAATACCAGCTATGCGTAAAGCAATTGCTAAAGCAATGGTTAACTCTAAGCATACTGCACCTCACGTAACATTAATGGATGAAATTGATGTTCAAGAATTATGGGATCACCGTAAAAAATTCAAAGAAGTTGCTGCTGAGCAAGGTACTAAATTAACATTCTTACCATATGTTGTTAAAGCATTAGTATCTGCACTTAAGAAATACCCAGCATTAAATACTGAATTTGATGAAGAAAATGGTGAAATTGTTCATAAACATTACTATAATATAGGTATAGCTGCGGATACTGATCGTGGTTTATTAGTACCAGTAGTTAAAAATGCTGATCACAAATCAATGTTCGAAATTTCTGATGAAATTAACGAATTAGCTGTTAAAGCACGTGACGGTAAACTACAAGCTAACGAAATGAAAGGCGCAACATGTACGATAAGTAATATCGGTTCAGCAGGTGGACAATGGTTTACACCAGTAATCAACCATCCTGAAGTAGCTATTTTAGGTATCGGTCGTATTGCTCAAAAACCTATCGTTAAAGATGGAGAAATTATTGCTGCACCTGTATTATCACTATCATTAAGTTTCGACCACAGACAAATTGATGGTGCTACTGGACAAAATGCAATGAACCATATTAAGAGATTATTAAATAATCCAGAATTATTATTAATGGAGGGGTAAAAATGGTAGTTGGAGATTTTCCTATTGAAACAGATACTATTGTAATTGGAGCAGGTCCTGGTGGATATGTTGCAGCAATTCGTGCAGCACAATTAGGACAAAAAGTAACAATCGTTGAAAAAGGCGAATTAGGTGGCGTATGTTTAAACGTTGGTTGTATCCCATCTAAAGCTTTATTATCAGCATCACACCGTTTCCACAATGCTCAACATTCAGAAGATATGGGTGTTGTAGCTGAGAAAGTAGCATTAAACTTCGAAAAAGTTCAAGAATTCAAAAATGGCGTTGTTAAAAAATTAACAGGCGGCGTTGCTGGATTAATGAAAGGTAACAAAATCGATGTTGTTAACGGAGAAGCATATTTTGTAGATGAAAATAACTTAAAAGTTATGACTGAAAAAGCATCTCAAACTTATACTTTCAAAAATGCTATTATCGCAACTGGTTCACGTCCAATCGAAATTCCTAATTTCAAATTTGGTAAACGTGTAATCGATTCTACAGGTGCATTATCACTTCAAGAAGTACCTAAAAAATTAGTAGTAGTAGGTGGCGGATACATTGGATCTGAGCTAGGTACTGCATATGCTAACTTTGGTTCTGAAGTAACAATCCTTGAAGGTGCTAAAGACATTTTAGGCGGATTTGAAAAGCAAATGACTCAAATCGTTAAAAAAGGTCTTAAAGCTAAAGGTGTAGAAATCGTAACAGAAGCGATGGCTAAATCAGCTGAAGAAACTGATAACGGCGTTAAAGTTACTTACGAAGCTGGCGGAGAAACAAAAGAAATCGATGCTGACTATGTATTAGTTACAGTAGGACGTCGACCAAATACTGATGAATTAGGTCTTGAAGAATTAGGTCTAAAAATGTCAGATCGTGGTTTAGTTGAAGTTGACGAACAAAGCCGTACTTCAATTAGCAATATCTATGCAATCGGTGATATCGTTGCTGGACCTCCACTTGCTCATAAAGCAAGTTACGAAGCTAAAGTTGCTGCTGAAGCAATTGCTGGTGAAAAATCAGCTGTAGATTACTTAGGTATTCCTGCAGTATGTTTCACTGAGCCAGAATTAGCTACAGTAGGTTACACAGAAGCTAGCGCTAAAGAAGAAGGATTAGAAATTAAAGCTGCTAAGTTCCCATTTGCTGCAAATGGTCGTGCATTAGCATTAAATGAAACTGCTGGTTTCGTTAAACTTATCGCTTTAAAAGAAAATGGTCTTCTAATTGGTGCACAAGTTGCTGGTACAGGCGCTTCAGATATCATTGCTGAATTAGGTTTAGCAATTGAAACAGGTATGACAGCTGAAGACGTATCATTAACAATTCATGCTCACCCAACATTAGGTGAAATTTCTATGGAAGCTGCAGAAGTAGCATTAGGAACACCTATCCATACAATGTAATCATAAAAATATAAGGCTGAGACATATTTATGTCCCAGCCTTTTTTTGTAAAGGAGTAAAAAACATGGAGTACAGTTATCCAATAGATGTGGATTGGACGCAAGAAGAGATTCTCGAAGTGATGGCTTTCTATAATCTTATAGAAGATGCATATGAAAGTGAAGCAAATAGAGAACAATTAGACCAAGCATATAAAAATTTTAAAAAAATTATTCCTGGTAAAGCTGATGAGAATAATTTTTATAAAGCTTTCAAAGAAGAAAGTGGTTATGATGGCTATAAAGTTGTTAAAGCTTTAAAAGAGAATAAAGAAGCGACAACGATTTCAGTTAAATAATATTATAAAATCCCCCAAAAAAGTGTTGAACTATAAAATGATTTCTGTTATTTTATTAACGGTACTAAACTTAATGTTTAGTAAAAGTAAACATTACACTTTCTTGGGGGATTTATGAATATAGGAGAAAAACTTAAAAATTTAAGGTATCAAAAGAACCTAACACAAGAAGAACTTGGAGAGCGTACAGATTTATCTAAAGGATATATTTCGCAATTAGAAAGAAATTTATCTTCACCATCTATGGAGACTTTTTTGAATATTTTAGATGTATTAGGGGTTGAACCGAGTGAGTTTTTTAATGAGAAATTGTATCAAGCTCGTATACATTATCCTGAACAAGAACACACGATATATGATGAATATGATTTAGGTTACAAAATAAAATGGCTCGTTCCAGATTCCAATGAATTTGAAATGGAACCTGTAATTATCACTTTGAAAAGTGGATCTAAATATAAAGCATTTAGCCCATCAAATTCTGAAACATTTGCATATGTTAAAAAAGGATTCATAACTTTGAATATAGGGAATCAAACATATACTGCTAAAAGTGGAGAATGTTTTTATTTTAAAGCGCATGAAACGCATCAGTTTTTAAATCAATCTAGCAAAGATGCTGAAGTATTGATTGTAGCTACAGAATCGTATTTATAGGAGGTAAGGCATGAAACAACCAATCATAAAGTTCGAAGGCATTTCAAAGAACTTTAATAACACGCAAGTATTAGATGATGTCAGTTTTGAAATTGAAGAAGGTAAATTTTATACATTATTAGGTCCGTCAGGTTGTGGTAAAACAACTATTTTAAAATTGATAGCAGGATTTGAAACACCAACTAAAGGTAATATTTTGTTTAATAATAATATTATTAATAAAGTGCCAGCAAATAATAGGAAAGTTAATACTGTGTTCCAAGATTACGCATTATTTCCTCATTTAAATGTATACGACAATGTAGCATTTGGACTAAAAATAAAAAAGTTAAATAAAAAAGATATTCAAACTAAAGTAAAAGAAGCATTAAAATTAGTAAAACTTGAAGGATATGAACAACGTAAAATCACTGAAATGAGTGGTGGGCAAAAGCAACGTGTTGCGATTGCTAGAGCAATTGCGAATGAACCTGAAATTATCTTGCTTGATGAACCATTATCAGCTTTAGACTTAAAGTTAAGAACGGAAATGCAATATGAATTACGTGAATTGCAACAACGACTAGGTATTACGTTTATATTTGTTACACATGACCAAGAAGAAGCATTAGCAATGAGTGATTACATATTTGTTATGAAAGACGGTAAAATTCAACAAAGTGGTACGCCTGTCGACATATATGACGAACCTGTTAATAAATTCGTAGCTGATTTCATTGGAGAATCTAATATCGTTACAGGTGTTATGAAACGGGATTATGTTGTTGAAATGTACGGTATTCCATATGAATGTGTAGATGCTGGATTTGAGAAAGATGCTAAAGTTGACGTCGTGATTCGTCCAGAAGATATCACGATTAAATCAGAGAATGAAGGTCGTATCTCTGCAGTAGTTGACTCTCAATTATTTAGAGGTGTTCATTATGAAATTTGTTGTTATGATGCGCAAGGAAATGAATGGATTATCCAAACGACGAAAAAAGCAACAATCGGTGAAACAGTAGGACTTGATTTTGATTCAGAAGCGATTCATATTATGTTGCCAGGTGAAACTGAAGAAGAATTTGATCGTCGAATTGAAAGCTATGAGGATGAGGAACATGCATAAAATAAAATCATTATTACTCGTACCTTACATGATATGGATAGTATTATTTATTATCGTTCCGATTGCTATGATTTTCTATGCATCATTACTTGATATTCATGGACACTTTTCATTCGAGAATTACAGAAACTTTTTTACAAGTAGTTATTTAGAAATGACTTTAAGTTCAGCTTGGTATGCATTAGTTATTACTTTCTTTTGTTTATTAATTAGTTATCCTTTAGCGTTAACACTAAGAAATGCGAAACATAAAGATATATTATTATTGCTTGTTATATTGCCAACTTGGATTAACTTGTTACTTAAAACGTATGCTTTTATTGGTATTCTTAGTCATGATGGTTTATTAAATAAAATCTTAAGTATATTTCACGTACCATCAACAGAATTATTATTTACAAGTACAGCGTTTATCATTGTTTCGGTTTATATTTATATTCCGTTTATGCTGTTACCAATCTTTAATTCAATGGATGAAATACCAGAGAATTTATTACAAGCTTCAAGAGATTTAGGTGCAAATAGTTTTACAACATTTAAAAATGTAATCGTGCCTTTAACATTAGAAGGTGTGAAAACGGGTATTCAAATTACATTTATACCCGCATTATCATTATTTATGATTACACGTTTAATCGCAGGTAATAAAGTTGTTAACTTAGGTACAGCAATTCAAGAACAGTTTTTAGTTACACAAAATTATGGTATGGGTTCTACGATAGCTGTGTTCTTAATATTAGCTATGGCACTTATACTTATTATTACGAAATCTAAATCAGAGAATAAGGAGGTATAGTATGAAATTAACAGGAAAAATTTATTTTACAATCATACTTATATTTCTATACTTGCCTATCTTTTTCTTAATATTTTATTCATTTAACGGTGCAGGTAACATGACGCACTTTAAAGGCTTTACTTTTGATCATTACACATCAGTGTTTCAAAATAAACGCTTGTTAGTGATTATTGTGAATACCATTGCGATTGCATTGTTGGCCGCGAGTATTTCTACTTTAATCGGAATATGTGGCGCGATAGGTATTTATTACTTAAGAAATAAAAAATTAAAAGTCGGATTATTAACATTGAATAATATCTTAATGGTAAGTTCTGATGTTGTAATCGGATCATCATTTTTACTGTTATTTACTGTTATTGGTCACTATACAGGTATGGGGCTTGGTTTCTGGTCAGTATTAATATCTCATATAGCATTTTGTGTACCAATAGTCGTGCTTTTAGTACTTCCTAAGCTATATGATATGAATACATCTATGATTGACGCTGCTAAAGATTTAGGTGCAACTTCATGGCAAACACTTATTAAAGTTGTGATACCTCATATTCTACCTGGTGCAATTGGTGGATTCTTTATGGCACTTACGTACTCGTTAGATGACTTTACAGTGAGCTTTTTTGTGACAGGTAGTGGCTTTAGCGTATTATCTGTTGAAGTATATTCAATGGCTAGAAAAGGTATTACGATGGAAATCAATGCGATTTCTACATTACTATTTGCGTTAGTCATGATACTGATTTTAGGATATTATTTCTTAAAAAGAAGCCAACAAAAAAGACTTGAAAAAAGAGGGGGCATTATAAGATGAAACAATTAATACAGTTAGTCGGCATCTCAATTGTTGTAGGGGCATTGTTAATGTTATCTACTAAATTAATTGATCCGCCTCCTTCTAAAGGAAAAAAGAATGTCATTTATGTATATAACTGGGGAGAATATATTGACCCAGATTTAACGAAAAAATTTGAAAAACGAACAGGTATTAAAGTCGTATACGAAACGTTTGATTCAAATGAAGCGATGATGGCTAAAATTAAAAACGGTGGTACAGCATATGATGTTGCAGTGCCAAGTGAGTATACTGTTGAAAAAATGAAAAAAGAAAAGTTATTAATACCAATTGATCATAAAAAAGTACCGAATTTAAAAAATATTGATAAAGATTTTATGAATCTACCATTTGATCCAGGAAATAAATACTCCGTACCTTATTTTTGGGGAACAGTAGGTATTTTGTACAATCCTGAAACAATGAAAGGTATCAATTTTAACACATGGAATAGTCTTTGGGATAAGCGTCTTAAAGATGATGTATTAATTGTTGATGGATCAAGAGAAGGTATAGGATTTGCATTAAATAGTATGAATGAAAGTTTAAATGAAACAAATAAACAAAAACTGAAAAAAGCACAAGATAAATTAATTAAGTTATCACCTAATGTTCGAGGTGTTGTAGGCGATGAAATTAATACAATGATGGTTCAGAATGAATCGGATGTAGCCGTTGTTTGGAGTGGTATGGCAGCTGATATCATGACTGAAAATGATAAATTAGATTTTGTCGTACCTAAAGAAGGTTCAAACTTATGGTTTGATAATATCGTTATACCTAAGACAGCACAGAATGTTGATGGCGCACATAAATTTATTAACTTCTTATTAGAAGAGAAGAATGGAAAGCAAAATGCAGAATGGGTTGGATATGCAACGCCAAACAAAGCTTCTTATAATCTTTTAGATAAGAGTGTTAGAGAAGATGAGCGTTTCTATCCTGATTCTTCAGTAAGAAATAAACTTGAAGTTTATGAAGATTTAGGAAAAGAAAATATAGTAGCGTATAATGAAGCCTTTTTAAAATTTAAAATGTCGCTTAATTAGTCATTATAAAGGGTCTTTGTGAGAAACAAAGCCCTTTTTTTGTTATAATTAAAACCAATTCATTATTAGGAGGTAAACATGATGAATTCATATGTAGAACATGTGAGACAGCCAGTTGGTAGAGGTGTAGAAAAATTTCTCGGCTGGTTTGCTTGGATTATCTTATTGGGCATAACAGCTTTATCTTTATTTGCTGCACTTGTCGTATTAAATAATCCAGAAAATATAAATAGGCTAGAAACTTTAATTAATAGACTAAATATTAATATTACAACTAATGGACAATTAATGTCTGCTAGTGAAGTAGCACTCAATATTCAAAATGGTATTTGGTTATTTATAATTTATTTGATTATTGTTTTAATATTTTCATTTATTGGTTTAGTTTTAATGAGATGGAGAATATTTTCTGCTTTTGTATTTTTACTTTTAGCAATTATTACAATTCCATTATTTATTGTGCTTGTACCATTATTCTTCTTTATTGTATGTATTTTATTATTCGTAAGAAAAGATAAAATATTACCAGTTCAAGGTATGGCACCACAACAACCTTATTATGAAAATCAACGCGAAAATATTCCACCACAGCCTAGAGAACGTCAACGAGTTGAACCTAAACAGCAATATAGAGAAGAACATGTAGAAGAACCACTACAAGAGAAAGAGCGTTCGGCACAAGTTGACTCAGTAGAACAAACTGAAACGACTCATAGTGAGGAAGTACTTTCTCGTAGTAAAAAGCATCAAAATAAAAAACAAAGAAATCAGCAAGAAGAAACAAATGTTGAAAACTTAGATGATGCAGATCAGTCCGATATTGATCAACAAGAGAATATTGGTCAAAGACATGAAGATCCATACAATTATGAAACAACACAATCAGATGAGTATCAAGTTCAACCTGATAAACTGAAAAAAGAAAAGAAACCTAAAAAAGTAAAACCTAATGCAACAATTGAAAGAAGAAAGAATTACGAAAAAAGAATGCAACAACAGAAAAAATATTTTGAAGAAAAAAATAAAGACGAACAAAATATAGAAAAAAACGATCATAAACTTGATAAATAAAATTCAGATTGAGATAATGATAATTGACAAATTTTAGGAGGGTTTAAATGAAAAGAACAACAGAATATATATTACTTGTCGTAGGTGCTGTGTTTTCATTAATTGGAATTGTAATGGCATTTATAACGAAATCTTTTTCAAATACTGCTGAATTTAAAATGGAATTTGAGCGACAAATGCAAAATAATCCAGATTTGCAAAATGAAGTGTCTGTGGATGAATTATCATCGGTTATGAGTGGTTTAATAAATTATGCGCTTGTTATTCTAATCATCAGTATTATATTAGCGATAGTGGCATTAGTATTTGTAAAAAAACAAAGAATTTTATCTGGTATATCAGCTATACTTGGTGGTCTTGTTTCAATACTTATCTTTAACATTATTTCATTCCTTGTATTAATTATTGCAGGTATTATGTTATTAGTGAGAAAAGAAAAAAATCATCAATTTGAAGATGTGAATTTCCAAAATGACCATAATCATTTAGACGATAACAATCATCAACAAAGTCAGTTTAATTCAGAAGATAAAAAGAAAAAAGATGACGACCCATATATTTATTAATTAATAAAACAACAGCCCTTCAGAATTGAACTGAAGGGCTGTTGTTTTAAGTATTAACTATAAAATTTAATTAATTCTTCAAATGTTTCATCTAAAAATGCAGTAAATGATTTATCTGTTTTTAATACATCAGACTTAGGATCTAAAGTACGTGCTACGAAGAACTCAGCTTTTTTAATATCTTTTAATCTCTTTATATGATGTTTCAAATCTTCTGTAGATAATGAATCAATAGGAGATTTATCAATATTATAATGATCAAAACATAATGAATAATCACTAGGTAAGTCTTCTAATAAGTTAAAGTTTTTATTTAAAAAGTCAGCCATTTGACCTTTATTTTTATTTTCATGCATAACACCAAACATTATAAATAATTGTGATTCAAATAAACCAATTTGAAAATGTGGTAACATTTTATATCCACGTTGATTAGTTGCAAATGCTACCCAAGTATCTTTAGGGGGATTAACAGTTCTTCTCGCATGTTTTGCAACATGGTAATGGAATGTATCTCCAGTTTGTTCAGTTAAATATTTTGTATATCTTTCACCTAAAGCATGTAATTGTGGTCTTACTTGTTCGTCTAGTGCTTGCATCCTATTTTCTAAACCTTCAACACTAAAAACTTTAAAATCTTTTTGTTTAAACGTATACTTAGTCATAGTTGTCCTCCTTATAACTGTGGTACTTAACAATATTTTATCATAAATTTTTTTGAATATATAAAGAACAATGCTAATATAAAAATAACATAGGAGGTTTTGTCATGGAAATATACAAATTTGCTTATCAAATAATACAAGAAGCGGGTCAAATTATTCGTGATTCAATAGATGACGATATTCAAATAGAAACAAAGTCAAATCCTAATGATTTAGTGACAAATATAGATAAAGAAACAGAAGAAAGATTATTTAATCAAATTAAATCTACATATCCAGAACATCGTATTTTAGGAGAAGAAGGTCACGGCACAGATATTGATAATACAGAGGGCGTCTTATGGATTGTTGACCCAATAGATGGCACGCTAAACTTTGTACATCAACAAGAGAATTTTGCCATTTCAATCGGTATTTTTATTGATGGCGAAAAATATGCAGGATTTGTATATGATGTCATGAACGATAAAATGTACCACGCCATAGCTGGTAAAGGGGCATGGTTAAATAATGAACAACTTAAACCATTAGAAGATACTGATTTGAAGACCAGTTTAATTTCAACAAATCCATTATGGTTAACAAAAGAAAAATTAGCTAAAATCTATATGCCGATTGTTGATCAAGCAAGAAGTACAAGAGCATACGGATCAGCAGCATTAGACTTTGCTAACGTTGCAAAAGGCAATACAAGTGCGTATTTAACAATGCGATTACATCCATGGGACTTTGCAGGAGGCTTAATAATTGCAGAAGAAGTAGGCGCAGTTGTAACAAACCAATTAGGAGAACACTTAAATATATTAGAAGCCAATTCAATACTAATAGGCAATAAAAAAATTCACCAAGAACTATTGAATGAATACTTCTTACCATATAAGACAATGTTAGAACAAATTCATACAGAAAGATTTAAAGGAAAATAGGAAGTGGGCTTAAACAATTATTGTTTAAGCCTCAGACTGTGGACAAACTGAACTTAAATTTATAAGTTCAGTTTGTTTTTTTATATGGATTAATATTTTCCACTAAAATCATGATTAAACTA
>NZ_JAJNHJ010000005.1:0-107728 GCF_022386965.1 Mammaliicoccus sp. B-M6 | reverse complement strand
ATATTGGTCACGTTTATTCTCGGATTTATTTAACATAGAATCAACTCCTAAATAAAATTTCAACTATATTATAAAATGGATTGTTAATTTTCGGTATTTTTTTAGCGCTGACTCCTGCGGGAACAGCATGATTCGAAGACTACAGGCTGAGAACATGCCCGCGAAAAGCATGCGCATAAAAAAATGCCGGCAAAGTCTAAGACTTTGTCGACACTCTGAAACAGGTTGAGACAGCAATGCTGTCTCAACCTGTTTATTTATTATTATGATTGGTTTTGTATTCTATAAGCGTGGCTATATACATTAAAGCTGCCATCTCTTATAAAGCCAACTGCCGTTATATTTAAATCATGTGCTAATCCGATTGCTAAGTTAGTTGGTGCTGATTTAGACAAGATGATGCCGACACCAATTTTAGATGCTTTGATTAATATTTCCGAGGAAATTCTTCCACTGAAGATGAGTGCTTTATTTCTGATTGTAATGTCATGTTCTATACAATAGCCATATAATTTGTCTAGTGCGTTATGTCTACCTATATCGGATCGATGTAAATAGAAGCCATCTCCATCACTTATGGCAGCATTATGCAAACCGCCTGTTTCTTTGAAAATTTTACTTTCTTCATGTAGTTTATCCATCATAGTTATGATTTGTTGAGGTGTAATGTTTATTCTAGATTGTGACACTTTAGCTGTTACGGCATCGTTATTAAAATAGAAAGCTCTACTTTTACCACAACACGAAGAAATCATGCGTTGTGTATTCTTTTTGAAATTGACATCAATCTCTTTAGTGAGTTCTACATGTGCAAAACCTTTAGAATCGTCTATTGAAATAGATTTAATTTCAGGTTTCTTCTTAATAACACCTTCAGATGCAATAAAGCCGAGCACGAGTTCTTCTAAATCTTTAGGTGAACAAACGATTGTTGCAAACTCTTCTCCGTTTATAATAATCGTAATAGGAAATTCTGTTACGTAGCTATCCGTTGTCTCAATAAATTGATCATTTTTGTATTTTAATATTGGCAGATTGTAAGTCATATTTTGCTTCATAATGATTCCCCATTTAAATAATTGTTTAATAGTTTTATTTTACTTTGTAAACTACCAATAATAAAGTGAAAGCACTTTCAAAATATATTGTGATTTCATATAATAAATGTAAGTGAAATCATGGAGGGGTAAATATGGGTAAGACTAAACATCAAGGTCCTATGAAGAAAGATTTAAAGCCAGCACCAGAATTTTGGGTAAGTCCAATACCTTTTGGACTAGGTAAGGTAAAGCCTAAACATATAAGAGATACAATGAAAATTGTTTGGGATAATAAAGATAATTTAAATTACGCTAAAAATATTATCACTAAAGGTGTCTGTGATGGGTGTGCATTAGGTGTATCTGGATTAAGCGATCAAACTTTAACCGGTCCTCACATGTGTACAACACGATTTAATGTTTTAAGACTCAATACAATGCCAGAAATAAAACCAGAAATTTTACATCAAGATATAGATGAATTGAGAAAATATAATAGCACAGAATTAAGGCAATTAGGTCGTATTCCTTATCCAATGATGAGACGAAAAGGTGATCGTAAGTTTATACGTATTTCATGGGAAGAAGCGATGCAAACAATAGCACAAAAAATGAAATCATTGAATCCGAGAAATTATGCATTTTATTTAACTTCAAGAGGGATTACGAATGAATCATACTATGTTGCAAGTAAAGTCGCGAGATATTTAGGTGCTAACAATATCGATAATGCTTCTAGAATATGTCATTCACCTAGTAAAACAGCGATGAAACGTTCAGTAGGTGTTGGTGCTTCAACGGCGAATTACCAAGACTGGATAGGTACGAATGTGTTGCTTTTTTGGGGAAGTGTAGCTTCTAATGCTTCGCCTGTTTCAACTAAATATATGCTTGAAGCAAAGAAAAAAGGAACAAAAATCATCGTTATCAATCCATATAAAGAACCGGCAATGGATAAATATTGGATTCCATCTGTGGCAGAATCAGCATTATTTGGTACGAATGTTGCAGACGAATTCTACCAAGTTAATATCGGTGGTGACATTGCATTTATGCACGGTATTATGAAACACTGGTTTGAAATGGAAGAACAAGCATACGGTTCTGCAATTAACCATAAGTTTGTTGAGGAACATGTTACAAACTATGAAGAACTTAAAGAAACAGTCGAGAAGCAGTCTTGGGAAGAGATTGAACAATCAAGTGGTATTTCTAAAGATCAAATTTACAAATTAGCACTAGAACTTGCCAATGCCCAAAATGCTGTATTTGCCTGGGCGCTAGGACTAACGATGCATGAGTTTGCGACGGATAATATTTCTCAAGTATGTAATTTAGCATTATTAAGAGGTTTCTTAGGTAGAAAGCATAGTGGTCTAATGCCGTTTAGAGGACATTCTAGTGTGCAAGGTACTGGAGAAATGGGCTGTGATCCATTTGTATTACCAGGCGGTGCTTTTGATGGAGAAAATAAAAAGCGTATTGAGAAGTTATGGGGATTTGATATTGCGGATTGGCAAGGTGATACGGTTGGTGTAACGTTAGAAAATATTATGTTACCAGATGATCATGAGCGTAAAATTAAATGCTATTACATGTCCGGTGGGAATTTCTTAGAAACAATGCCTGACCCAACATTTATACAAAAAGCTTTAGAAAATCTAGAACTTAGAGTACATCAAGATATTATTTTGAATACGTCTACTTTAGTTGATGCGAAAGAAACGGTTATTGTTTTACCTGCGAAGACACGATATGAGCAAGATGGTGGTGGCACGTCTACTTCGACAGAACGCATGGTTTACTATTCACCAGTAATTGAAGGAAATCAAAATAGAATAAAAGAAGCAAGATCAGAGTGGCAAATATATATTGATTTAGCTAAGCGTGTTAAACCTGAACAAGCACATTTAATTGACTTTAAAGATGGTCAGTCTATAAGAGAAGAGATTGCTAAAGCAAATCCGGATTATGATGGTATCCAACATTTAAGAAATCAAGGAGATGTCTTCCAGTGGGGTGGTGCTTGGCTATGTGAAGATGGTATTTGTCCAACTGAAGATGGTAAAGGTCATTTAATCAGTGTAGACATTCCAGACTTAAACAGACAACCTGATGATTTCATGTTGACGACAAGAAGAGGTAAACAATTTAACTCAATGGTATATGGCGATTATGAATCCTTTAACCATGGTGGAAGATATGATGTATTAATGAACAAAGAAGATGCTGATAGATTAAGCATTGCTGAAGGTGAAGGTGTTGTATTGCATAATGGTTTCGGCGTATTCCAAGGTGTCGCTAAATATGTAGATATTTTAAAAGGAAACATTGAAGTCTATTTCCCTGAAGGCAACTATTTATTACCTAGAGGTAGATACGAGAAGTACGCTAAGATTCCTGATTACAACATAACAGTCAAAGTAGAAAAAGCGGACAGATTTAACGCTAAAAAAGATAGAGACTATTATGAAAAACCAATTAAAGATTTAGAAGAAATACCGATGCAATAATAGATAGGGAGTATCCTCAACTAAATAAGGATATTCCCTATCATTACATATTTCACTATACTTTAAGAATAATTTGTGAAAAATGTACTTGAGCCTTACAATAGTATAAATAAAGGTGTAAATTAAGTTTGTACATATCTAAAAAGGAAGGAAAGAAGTCATGAAAAGATTTTTAACATTAGTCTTTGCTTTGTTACTTGTATTAGCTGGTTGTAGCACAGAATCTAACCAAGATAAAGCTAAAAAAGAAACTGAAAGTAAGACGTTAACAGTATCAGCAGCAGCGAGTTTGACAGATGTTTCTAAAGCACTAGAAAAAGAATTTAAGAAGAAGCATCCGAATACGAATATTAAATTCAATTACGGTGGTTCAGGTAGTTTACGTAAACAAGTAGAAGCTGGTGCAGATGTAGACGTATTAATGTCTGCAAACACTTCTGATGTTGATAAATTACAAGATAGTAAAAAAGTTAAAGAAGTTTATGATTACGCTAAAAATAAATTAATTATCATTAAATACGAAAACTCTAGCATCAAAAATATTAAAGATGTTAGTTCGCCTAACAAAGTCGCAATTGGTGAAGAAAAAAGTGTACCAGCAGGTCGTTACGCTGTAGAATATTTGAAAAAAGAAAATCTATATAACGGCATGACAAGTACATTTGTTTTCGCAAAAGATGTTAAACAAGTATTAAACTATGTTCAAAAAGAAAATGCAGAAGCAGGATTTGTATACGCAACAGATATGTATAAAGGTAAAGATAAAAAAGTCGATAACGTCGTTAAATTAGCGGATGCACCTTTAGATCATCCAATTACTTATAGAGCTGGTCTTGTTACTGACAAGAAAGAAGCTAAAGAATGGTTTGAATTCTTAAAATCAAAAGAAGCTAAAGAAATTCTTAAAGAATATCACTTTGAAGGATAGGAGATAAAGCTATGCCAGACATAACACCACTATGGATATCAATTAAAGTAACAACTATCAGTACTATCATTGTTTGTATCCTAGGTATTATTCTGGCAAAGCTGATGCTCAATTATAAAGGCAAATTAAGACCTGTAGTTGAGAGCATTATTATGATACCGATTGTATTACCACCGACAGTTATGGGTTTTATACTCCTTATTGTCTTTGGTAAGAATAAGTTTTTCGGTCAATTTTTATCGGATGTATTGCATATCAATGTGATTTTTACGTGGGTAGGTGCAGTAATAGCAGCGATTATTGTAAGTTTACCGCTTATGTATCAACATGTAATGAATGGATTTCAATCTATTAATCCAAAGATGCTTAACTCAGCAAGAACGATGGGCGCTAGTGAAGGTAAAATTTTTAGAACTATTATTTTACCGTTATCTAAACGTTCCATTTTCTCTGGTGTTGTAATGAGTTTTGCTAGAGGATTAGGAGAATTTGGTGCAACGCTCATGATTGCTGGCTATATTCCTGGTTTAACGAACACATTGCCATTAGAAATTTATTTCTTAGTGCAAGCAGGTGAGGAACACAAAGCGTGGTTATGGGTTATTGTACTCATCGCATTTGCAATTTGTGTGATAAGCTCGCTTAATATATTAAATCAAAAGAATCATAAATGGGAGTAGATATGGATGATTGATATATCAATTAAAAAGTTAATTAAAGACAGAATGATATCATTAAATATCCAAGCTGACACTCCGAAAATTTATGCCATCGTTGGGCGATCAGGTATAGGTAAATCCACATTATTAAACATTATTGCAGGTCTTATTGAAGCGGAAACTTGCAGAATAGAAATTAATCAAAAAGTGCTCAGTGATCAAAAGCATGTGATTAAAGTGCAAGATAGAAATATTGGCTATCTGTTTCAAGATTATCAACTTTTTCCGCATAAGACAGTTCATGAAAATATTCATTACATGATTGAGCCTAATAAAGAGACAGAGCAATTGATTAAACATTTACGTATAGAAAATTGTTTAAATCAATATCCATCTACGTTATCTGGTGGAGAGTCACAAAGAGTTGCATTATGTAGAGTATTAAGTGTTAAACCTAACTTATTACTTTTAGATGAACCATTTTCAAGTTTAGATGATGAAACAAAAGACGAAGGTATGGCATTAGTAAAGTCCATTTTCAAGACTTGGCAAATACCGATCATACTTGTCTCTCATTCTAAAAAAGAAGTTCAAATTTTAGCAGATGAAGTTATCGAAATTAGTTAACAGTTCATTGTAAGGTGAAAAATAAATAATATGTCTGAAGCCTCAAACAAAGATAAACACTTTGTTTGAGGCTTTTTTGTGCAAATAAAAGAATGTAGGGAATTCGTCATGTTGTATAGGTAATCCCCTAATACATAAACATTGTGAAAAAAATTACAATTGATATAGATAATTAAGGGCAAATAATAGGAGGTTCTAACTATGTCTAAGTTAGGTTTGAAATTCTTTAAGCCAACCGAAAAATTTAATGGAAATTGGTCTATATTAGAAGAAAAAAGTAGAGAATGGGAGAAAATGTACAGAGAAAGATGGAGTCACGATAAAGTTGTCAGAACGACTCATGGTGTGAACTGTACAGGTTCTTGTTCATGGAAAGTATTCGTGAAAAATGGTGTGATTACATGGGAAAATCAACAAATTGATTATCCTTCTTGTGGACCTGATATGCCTGAGTTTGAACCTAGAGGATGTCCGCGTGGTGCTTCATTTTCATGGTATGAATATAGTCCATTACGTGTGAAATTCCCTTATGTTAGAGGTAAGTTATGGAAACTTTGGAAAGCTGCATTAAGCGAATTTGGAGATCCTGTTGTCGCTTGGGCATCTATTGTTGAAGATGAGCAGAAAGCTGAAATTTATAAAAGTGCGCGCGGTAAAGGTGGACACGTTCGCGTAAATTGGAGAGATGTGACACAACTCATCGCAGCACAAATTATATATACTGTGAAAAAATATGGTCCAGATAGAATTGCTGGATTTACACCTATACCGGCTATGTCCATGATTAGCTATGCTTCAGGTGCGCGTTTTATATCGTTATTAGGTGGGGAAATGCTTAGTTTTTATGATTGGTATGCTGACTTACCACCGGCTTCACCACAAATTTGGGGTGAACAAACGGATGTTCCTGAATCAAGTGATTGGTATAACGCCGGTTATATTATTATGTGGGGATCAAATGTACCTTTAACACGTACACCAGATGCGCATTTTATGACAGAAGTTAGATACAAAGGTACTAAAGTTGTTTCTGTCGCACCAGACTATGCTGAAAATGTGAAATTTGCTGATAACTGGTTAGCACCAAATCCTGGTACTGATGCAGCATTAGCACAAGCTATGACACATGTCATTCTTCAAGAATATTATGAAGATAAGCAAGAAGAGATGTTTATCAACTATGCAAAACAATACACGGATATGCCTTTTATCATACAACTTGATAAACATGGAGAAGGCTATAAAGCAGGTCGTTTCTTAAGATCTAGTGATTTAGGTATGGAGACAGAACGTGCAGAGTGGAAGCCTGTTGTATTCGATCAAAATAGTAAACAACTTGTCATACCTAATGGAACAATGGGACAAAGATATGAAGAAGGCGTTAAATGGAATTTAAATTTAGTTGGTGAAGATGGGAAAGAAATAGATCCAGCTCTATCTTTTAAAGACCATGAATCAAAAGTGATAACAATTCAATTTCCGTATTTTGATAATGATGGAAATGGTATTTTTGAAAGACCTATTATCGTTAAAGAAATCGAAAATAAAGACGGAGAAACAATTTATATCGTGACAATATATGACTTAATGACAAGTCAATATGGCGTAAGAAGATTAAATCATCCACTTGAAGCATCAAGTTATGAAGATGAAAATTCAATGTATTCGCCTAAATGGCAAGAAAAAGTAACAGGTGTTAAATCTTCTATTGTGACGCAAGTGGCAAGAGAATTTGCTCAAAATGCAGTTGATACAAATGGTCGCTCAATGATTATTATGGGGGCAGGTATCAATCACTGGTTTAACTCTGATACAATTTACCGCTCTATATTAAACCTTGTTATATTATGCGGATGCCAAGGTGTAAATGGTGGCGGATGGGCGCATTACGTTGGTCAAGAAAAATGTCGTCCGATAGAAGGTTGGTCAACGATTGCTTTTGCGAAGGATTGGCAAGGACCACCTCGACTTCAAAATGCTACAAGTTGGTTCTACTTTGCAACGGATCAGTGGAAATATGAAGAGTCTGGTGTTGATAAATTACAGTCACCATTATCTAATGAATTAAAACATCAACATCCAGCTGATTATAACGTATTAGCTGCTCGATTAGGATGGCTACCATCATATCCGCAATTTGATTGTAATAGCTTATTGTTTGGTGAAGAAGCAAAAGATGCAGGGGATGACTCAAATGAAGCGATTCTTAAAAGGGCAATTGAATCTGTAAAATCTAAAAAGACTAAATTTGCTATAGAAGATCCAGATGCAAAGAAAAATCATCCAAAAACATTGTTCGTATGGCGTTCAAATTTAATCTCTAGTTCAGCAAAAGGACAAGAGTACTTTATGAAACATTTATTAGGAACTAAATCAGGTCTATTAGCAAACCCTAATGAAACAGATAAACCAGAAGAGATTGTATGGCGAGAAGAAACAACCGGTAAACTAGATTTATTAGTTGCGTTAGATTTTAGAATGACAGCAACACCGTTGTATGCAGATGTCGTATTACCAGCAGCAACGTGGTATGAAAAACATGATATTTCTTCTACTGATATGCATCCATTCATACATCCATTTAACCCTGCAGTTGACCCATTATGGGAATCAAAATCAGACTGGGATATTTATAAAACGTTAGCAAAATCTGTTTCGGATTTAGCGAAGACACATATGAAAGGGACATTTAAAGATGTTGTGACAACGCCTTTAGCACATGATTCTAAACAAGAAATTTCAACACCTTACGGAATTGTTAAAGATTGGTCTAAAGGTGAAATTGAAGCAATACCTGGTAAAACAATGCCTGGTTTCGCAGTTGTAGAAAGGGATTATACAGCTATATACGATAAATATGTATCAGTTGGACCATTATTAGAAAAAGGTAAAGTCGGTGCTCATGGGGTAAGTTTCTCAGTTAAAGAGCAATACGATGAATTGAAGATTATGTTAGATACGTGGGAAGATGACACTGTTAAAAATGGTCTCCCTAGAATGGATACAGCACGTAAAGTAGCAGATGTCATATTGAATGTTTCATCAGCTTCAAATGGTAAAGTCTCACAAAAATCATACGATGACTTAGAAGAACAAACGGGGATGACATTGAAAGATATTTCTGCTGAACGTGCATCAGAAAAAATAACGTTCCAAAATATAACAGCACAACCGAGAGAAGTTATACCGACAGCAGTATTCCCTGGTTCGAATAAATTAGGCAGAAGATATTCGCCATTTACGACAAATATCGAACGTCTTGTACCTTTTAGAACGTTAACAGGTAGACAAAGTTATTATATTGATCATGAAGTATTCTTACAGTTTGGTGAGAACTTACCTATCTATAAACCAACATTGCCGCCAATGGTATTTGGTACGAAAGATAAAAACATAAAAGGCGGCGTAGATACATTAGTATTAAGATATTTAACGCCACATGGTAAGTGGAATATTCATTCAACATACCAAGATAATTTGCATATGTTGACGTTATTTAGAGGTGGTCCAACTGTTTGGATTGCGAAAGAAGACGCAATGGCGAACGACATTAAAGATAATGATTGGTTAGAAGTATATAACAGAAATGGTGTCGTTACAGCAAGAGCAGTTGTATCACATAGAATGCCTAGAGGTACGATGTTTATGTATCACGCACAAGATAAACATATTGAGACACCTGGATCAGAAATTACAGATACTCGTGGTGGTTCACATAACGCACCTACACGTATCCACTTGAAGCCTACACAATTAGTAGGCGGTTATGCACAAATAAGTTATGGCTTTAATTACTATGGGCCAATTGGAAACCAAAGAGATGTATATGTTGCAATAAGAAAAATGAAGGAGGTAGATTGGCTTGAAGATTAAAGCGCAAGTAGCTATGGTTATGAATTTAGATAAATGTATAGGATGCCATACATGTAGTGTCACATGTAAAAGTACATGGACAAATAGACCAGGCGCTGAATATATATGGTTTAATAATGTTGAAACAAAACCTGGTATCGGTTATCCGAAACGTTGGGAAGACCAAGAAACTTATAAAGGTGGTTGGGTACTCAACAAAAAAGGAAAATTAGAATTAAAGTCAGGTAGTAAACTATCTAAAATTGCATTAGGTAAAATTTTCTATAATCCTGATATGCCAGAAATGAAAGATTATTATGAACCGTGGACATATAATTATAAACATTTAACAACAGCTAAAGAAGGTAACCATTCTCCAGTAGCAAAAGCAGAATCTGTTATTTCAGGTAGAAAATTAGATATTAAATGGGGACCGAACTGGGAAGATGATTTAGCGGGTGCTCATGTTACAGGACCTACTGATCCAAACATTCAAAAAATCGAAGAAGAAATTAAATTTAACTTCGACCAAACATTTATGATGTATTTACCAAGACTGTGTGAACATTGCTTAAACCCAAGCTGTGTTGCATCATGTCCATCTGGTGCAATGTATAAAAGAGATGAAGATGGTATTGTACTTGTCGACCAAGATGCATGTCGTGGTTGGAGATACTGTATGACAGGTTGTCCTTATAAGAAAGTATATTTCAACTGGAAAACGAACAAAGCAGAGAAATGTACATTCTGTTTCCCTAGAGTTGAAGCTGGTTTACCAACAGTATGTTCTGAAACATGTACAGGTCGTATGAGATATTTAGGTGTATTACTTTATGATGCTGACAAAGTTCAAGAAGCAGCTTCTGCAGAAAACGAAAAAGACTTATATCAAAAACAACTTGATCTATTTTTAGATCCATTTGATGAAGATATTATTCAACAAGCTGAAAAAGATGGTATTTCACATGATTGGATTGAAGCGGCACAAAATTCACCAGTATATAAACTGGCAATAGAATATAAATTAGCATTTCCTTTACACCCTGAATATCGAACATTGCCAATGGTATGGTATTGTCCACCATTAAGTCCGATTATGAATTACTTTGAAGGTAAAGATTCTATTAGAAATCCAGATATGATTTTCCCAGCAATTGAAGAAATGAGATTACCTGTTCAATATTTAGCGAATATGCTAACAGCAGGTGATACGAAGACGGTTAAAGAAGCATTCCAAAAAATGGCGATGATGCGTAGTTATATGAGAGCTAAATCAAGTGGTAAAGACTTTGATATTTCAAGACTTGAGCGCGTAGGACTCACGGAAAGACAAACGAAATCGATGTATAGATTACTCGCGATTGCTAAGCATGAAGATCGTTTTGTTGTTCCGACATCTCATAAAGAAGGTTACATGGATACTTACAGAGCACAAGGTAGCCAAGGATATGGTGGCGAAATGTTTGGCTCAAATTGTGATGGTTGTGGTGTTCAAGGATTATCAGAGCAAAAATCCGGACAAGAAATATACAATGAGAACTTCTATGGAGGGATTTTCCGTGATTAATTTAGATGCATTATATGAACTTAAAGAAAGCTTTGGTTTCTTTAGTAACCAGTTAACTTATCCAGAAAAGCTAGACTTTCATCCTAAAGCATTTGATAAAGCTTTCGATACGAATCATCCGGCTTATCGTGACATTAAGCAATATTGGGAAAATATGCATGATATTTCATTAGATGATATTCAAGAAGTGTATACAAGAACGTTTGATTTTGAAAAAAAGACGACGTTATATATGACATACAACAAGCTAACAGAACAAAAAGAACGAGGACAAATGCTTGCAAGATTAAAAGTACTTTATGAAATGTTCGGGCTAGAAATGCCTCAAAATGAACTGTCAGATTTTTTACCGCTTATGCTTGAATTCTTATATGCTGCAGAGTGGAGAGGTGACAGTCGTGCACAAGAAAGCTTAACGCTTGTTGTGATGGTCATTGAAGATGGGACATATGGATTGCTTCAAGCTTTAGGTAAACAAAACAGTCCGTATTTTCATCTGATTAAAGCAATTAGAGAAACGTTAAAATCATGTGTAGTAGAGCAAGAGAAGGTGATCAACGGTGATTAATCAATTTATATGGGTTATCTATCCTTATTTATGTATCGCTATTTTTATTATCGGTCATTTATTCAGATTTAAATATGATCAATTTTCATGGACAGCAAAGTCTAGTGAGTTTATTGAGAAGAAACAATTGATGTGGGGAAGTATTTTATTTCACTTAGGTATTATTCCAGTTATATTCGGACATATAGTTGGTTTAGGTGTACCTGCAGAATGGTTGAGTAGTGTCGGCGTTAATGACCATTTATATCATATCGGTGCAGTTTATATTGGAAGTATTTTCGGTATTGTGACATTAGTTGGTATGGTTCTGTTAACAGCTAGAAGAATCACGAAACAAAATGTAAGAAGGTTAAGTTCAGCATCGGACATTATAGTAAATATATTATTGTTAGTGATCGTATTGATGGGTTGTATTTCAACATTATGGACGAACGCGACAACACCAGACTTTGATTATAGACAAACAATTTCTGTTTGGTTTAGAGGCTTATTAATCTTTAAACCAGATGTTGCTTTAATGAATGACGTACCTTTAACATTTAAGACGCATATTATTTTAGGATTTTTAATCACAAGTTTATGGCCATTTACGAGATTAGTACATGTTTGGAGTGTGCCACTTAATTACTTTAGTAGAAGTTACATTATTTACAGAAAACATAAAACGAATTAAACTATAAATAAAAAGTCGAGGTGTTTAAAATGTCTAATGATTTTAATTTTCAGGAACAGTTGGATCTTATTCGTAGTACTTATGGTGTTGATTTTGTCGGATTAGCTATGACTTCTGAAGACGCTGCTCACTTTCATATAAAGTGGCAATATGTATCTGGAAATTTAAATCATAGATATCAAAACATCGTTTTAAGAAGCGGTAGAGGGATAGCAGGAATTGTTATTAAAAGTGGGAAACCTATTGAAATTCGTGACTTAAAAGAAAGCCCATATCATGATCAACTCTTTAACTATCCAATTGTTCAAAGTGAACAATTAACATCATTACTTGCGATTCCATTATGGAAAAAGTATAGAGTTTATGGCGTGCTCTTATTAGGACAGCGAGATGATAAATTATTTCCTGAAATAGATATGAATGATTTTAATCGCTTTGGACCATTTTATGGAAAGGATATGATGAATGCATGAGTTCAGAAGATGCTTCAATATTAATGGATATACTAAAACAATACTATGAAAAAACGAGCGAAATGATTGTGTTTTTAAATAGTAAAGGACAGGTAATTAATATGAATGAAGCTGCCCGAAGAGTAATCTCAGAAGACAATCAATCATCATTGACACATGCCATTTGTAGTAGATGTGAAGGTTATTCAAATGAATATGCAATACAATCATGTAGAGACTGCTTTTTAGAGTCTTCAAAAATTGGCAACACAAGCTTTCAAGTGTTTATGCAGACGAATAGCGGGACTGTTGAACCTTTTACAGCGACTTATCAAACGATTAGTCAAGAAGACGATGTTAAAGTGTATACATTACAAAATGTATCGCCACAAATTGAAAGACAACAGAAATTACATCAACAAACGATGATCCAAAAAACAATATCCGCACAAGAAAACGAGCGTAAAAGAATTTCTAGAGAGTTACACGACGGTGTTGTTCAAGAATTGCTTAATGTCAGTGTTGAACTTAGATTATTGAAATATCAGAATGATATTGACGAATTGAAGCAGCAGTCTCAACATATTGAAACGTTAATGTCTCGATTAATCGATGATATTAGAAACTTATCTTTAGAACTAAGACCTTCATCATTAGATGACCTTGGATTAGACGCAGCTTTTAAGTCATATTTTAAACAGCTTGAGAAAAATTTCGGCTTCCATGTTCACTATCATTATGATTCATCTATTAAACGTTTTAATACGGAGATAGAAACGGTCGTATATAGAATTGTACAAGAAGCGGTGTTTAATGCATTGAAGTATGCTAATGTGGATAGTGTTGATGTACATATGTCTTGTGATGGCAATGAAATAGAAGTTGAAATTGCTGACCAAGGAAATGGCTTTGTATTAGGCAGTCAGCCAAAAGGTTCAGGACTTGGTATATATGGTATGAAGGAACGTGCTGAAATTGTTGGCGGTAAAATCAATATCGAAAGTAAACTTAAAAAAGGTACAAATATTAAATTGAATGTACCAATAGCATAAATGGTGGGTGGTATATATGAAAATCGTAATAGCAGATGATCATGCAGTGGTGAGAACAGGCTTTTCAATGATTTTGAATTATCAAGAAGACATGGAAGTTGTTGCGACAGCTGCAGATGGTATAGAAGCATATCAAATGGTTGCAAAACATTCACCAGATGTATTGATCATGGATTTAAGTATGCCACCTGGCGAATCAGGATTAATCGCAACTGGTAAAATAGCAGAAGACTTTAAGCAAACTAAAATATTAATATTAACAATGTTTGATGATGAAGAATATTTATTTCATGTATTAAGAAGTGGTGCTAAAGGATATATTTTAAAAAATGCACCAGATGAAGAATTGATACATGCTGTAAGAACGATATATAGAGGCGATATGTATATTGATTCTAAAGTTACAAGTTCACTAGTGAATGAACTCTTTAATCATCAAGATAACAATGAGCAAAGTACTTCTGATCCTTTTAAAATATTGTCTCAAAGAGAACTAGAAATCTTACCTTTAATCGCAAAGGGCTATGGTAATAAAGAAATTGCGGAGAAATTATTCGTTTCTGTCAAAACGATTGAAGCACATAAAGCGCGAATTATGGATAAACTTGGTTTAAAATCGCGTCCAGAATTAGTTGAATATGCTATGAAGAAAAAATTATTAGACTTCTAAAACAAAATTGACCTGATAAATTGTGGCCCAAAAGCCTCAGTTTATCAGGTCAATTTATGTTTTTTATCGGATTGAATTTATAAATGAATATAGGGATTTTCCGTGTTTCAATAAGGGGATATCCTTATGTGCGCTTTTTCACAAATAACCTACAATAATATTGGAAAGATTATACATAAAGATTAATTTCGAAGGGTGAAAAACATGAGAAACAACTTAGGAAAAGTTCAACTACCGCTCCAAACCTTTAGTTTAATGGCAGGATTCATGGTTTGGAGTATACTCGCACCTTTAATGCCTTATATTACACAAGATATAAGTGTAGAAGAAGGTCAGAAAGCTATTATTTTAGCAATACCCGTTATTTTAGGATCGATTTTAAGAATACCAATTGGCTACTATACGAACTTATTAGGTTCTAGACTTGTATTTTTAGTGAGTTTTATTATTTTATTGTTTCCAGTATTTTATTTAAGCCAAGCACATTCAACTACAGGATTGATGGTTGCAGGATTCTTTATAGGTCTCGGTGGTGCAATCTTTTCAGTAGGTGTTACTTCTATTCCTAAATATTTTCCAAAAGAAAAGCATGGTTTTGCGAATGGTATTTATGGAATGGGTAATTTAGGGACAGCTGTATCATCATTTTTAGCGCCTCCAATAGCAGGTATTATCGGATGGCAACATACTGTACAACTTTATTTAATCGTATTACTTATCTTCGCAGTATTAATGTTTATCTTTGGAGATAAAGAAGAACCTAAAGTGAAAATTCCAATGATTTCACAAACTAAACAAGTCATCAATAACTATAAACTTTACTATTTTAGTTTCTGGTATTTTATTACGTTTGGTGCATTTGTTGCATTTGGTTTGTTCTTGCCGAACTTTTTAGTGAGTCATTTTGAAATTGATAAAGTAGATGCTGGTATTAGAACAGGTATCTTTATTGCGATTGCAACATTACTAAGACCTATTGGTGGTATGTTAGGAGATAAATTTAATGCTTTAAACGTATTGAAAATATTCTTTATCGGTTTAATAATGGGCGCAATCGTCCTTTCAATATCACATCATCTCATCTTGTTTACAATTGGCTGTTTAACGATAAGTGTTTGTGCAGGTATTGGTAATGGACTTGTATTTAAACTTGTACCAACATACTTCACAAAAGAAGCAGGTGTTGTAAACGGAATCGTATCTATGATGGGTGGTCTCGGCGGATTCTTCCCACCATTAATTATAACGTTAGTAACGAGTTTAACTGGTTCAAATCATTTAGCATTCTTTATGCTTGCTATATTTGGTGTGCTTGCACTCATTACAATGATGCATATGACTAAAATAGAAAGAAAGCATGTTTAGTTGTTTGTCTTTAAAATTAAAAAGGCTGAGGCAATGTGTTGCCTCAGCCTTATAATTAATTGAGGATAAAAGCGTTTAACTCTATAATAGAGTTAAAGAGATTCGTGAAAGGTTGATATAAATGAACGAACGTTATTCTCGTCAAATTTTATTCGATAAAATTGGAGAACAAGGTCAAGAAAGAATTGAACAAGCGAGTGTCACTATTGTAGGCATGGGTGCACTTGGTACTCATGTTGCTGAACAGTTGACTAGATCGGGTATAAAGAGACTCAATATTATTGATCGAGATTATGTTGAATCGTCAAACTTACAAAGACAAACATTATTTATAGAGAATGATATTAAAGAAATGTTGCCTAAAGTTGTAGCAGCAGAAAGACATTTAAAGAAAATTCGTGAAGACATTACAATAAAATCTTATATTGCGCAATGTGATGCAAAGTTATTATACGAAGTTGCGCGTTACTCAAACATTATTATTGATGCGACAGATAATTTTAATACAAGACAAATTATTAATGATTTTGCGTACAAGATGAATATTCCGTGGATATATGGCGCATGCTTAGAATCTACTTATGTTCAAGCGACTTTTGTGCCTAAAGAAACACCTTGCTTCAACTGTGTATTACCACAATTGCCAGTGATTAACAGAACTTGTGACACAGTAGGCGTGATAAATCCTGCAGTAACAATTGCAGCAAGTTTACAAGTTGCAGATGCACTTAAAATATTAGCTGGTTATTCATTTACACCTAGAATTACGTACGGTGACGTTTGGTTCGGTGAACATCAATCATTTGGATTTGAACAAATGAAACGAGACGATTGTGAGACTTGTGGAGCAGAACCAACTTATTCAAAATTATCAAATTCAGACAAACAACTAACTGAATTATGTGGCCGTCATACTGTTCAATATATAAACGAGAAACTTAATCGACCAGCAATTGAAAAGTTTGTTGCTCAAAATGGATTATTGCACCGTTCTAATGCGTATATGATTCAGTATTTATACGATGACCATCGTGTCGTAGCATTTAATAATGGTAGATTATTAATTCATGATTTGGATTCTGTAGAAGAAGGCAGACAGTTTGTTGAGAATATGTTTGGATAGGAGTTAAATCGATGAGTGTAGTTAATAGAATAGATCGTCTTATAAATGTGTCAGTATTAACCGTAAGTGATACGAGAACGAAAGAAACAGATAAAGGTGGACAACTTGTTCAACAATATTTGAAAGATCTCAATGTTGAAATTAAAGAGGGGCATTATCAAATTGTTAAAGATGATGTCACTGAAATTCAAACACAAGTAAATGAGTGGTTAAGTAAAGATGTAGACGCCATTATTACAACTGGCGGTACAGGTATTAGTCAAAGAGATGTGACGATTGAGGCGATTAAACCTTTACTAGATAAAGAAATAGAAGGATTTGGTGAGATATTTAGATATTTAAGTTATACAGAAGATGTAGGTACGAGAGCCATACTTTCTAGAGCCATTGCAGGTACAGTCGGGCATCAAGTTATTATTTCAATACCGGGTTCTACAGGTGCAGTTAAATTAGCAATGGAAAAGCTCATAACTAAAGAATTGAATCATTTAGTACATGAGCTTAATAAATAACTATTGGCGTTTGAAGTCGCCGTTTTTGCCACCAGTCTTATAAGATAAATATGTTTCACCTATAATCATACCTTTATCAACGGCTTTACACATATCATATATTGTTAAAGCTGTAACACTTGCAGCAGTTAAAGCTTCCATTTCTACACCTGTTTGACCTTTCGTCTTAACGGTTGCTGAAATATTTATTGTGTATGGTTCATCTTTATCCCATTCATAAGAAATATCGATGCCTGTTAATTGAAGTGGGTGACACATAGGTATCAATTGGCTTGTATTCTTAGCAGCCATAATGCCAGCAATTTGTGCTGTACCAAGTACATCGCCTTTTTTATTTGTTGCATTTTTTATTTGATCATAGATTGTTTGATTTACTTTAATACTTGAGTTTGCAATTGCGATACGTGTGCTTGTTTCTTTATCTGAGACATCGACCATTTTTGCATGGCCTTGCTCGTTAAAATGTGTAAATTCAGACAAAATCATCATCCTTTCTAAAGATATTATAACATGTAAGTTTAAATAAATTGATAGGGAGTGTAGACAATTGGCAGTTGAAATGAGAACACCTATACCAGTAAAAGAAGCAATTGAACGTGTTATCAAAGTAGTAAAGCAATTAGAGACAGAAACAGTATCAATAAATGAAAGTCTAAACTATATACTTGCTGAAGATATTCAAGCAACTTACGATATTCCTCGATTTGATAAGTCACCTTACGATGGGTTCGCAATTAAAAGTGCTGATTCTAAAGGGGCAACAGGAGAGAATAGAATATCATTTAAAGTTGTAGATCATATCGGTGCTGGAACAGCTTCAAGCGTGAGTTTAAATAGTGGAGAAGCGGTACGTATTATGACTGGCGCCCCTATACCAGAAGGTGCAGATGCAGTTGTAATGTTTGAACAAACGGTGGAAACAGAAACAGGATTTACTATTCGTAAACCATTTACGGAAGGTGAAAATGTTGCGTTTCAAGGCGAAGAATGTAAAGAAAATGAATACGTCTTACATAAAGGACAGCGTATAAATAGTGGTGTTATTGCAGTGTTGGCAACATTTGGTTACCAAACTGTAAAAGTATCCAAAAAGCCAACCGTTGCCGTCATCGCAACAGGTAGCGAGTTAGTAGGACCAAATGATCCATTAGAACCAGGTAAGATTAGAAATTCAAATGGTCCAATGATTGAATCTTTATGTAAAGAAGTTGATATCGAAGCTACTACATATAACATTCAAGAAGATAACTTACAAGGGTGCATTGATATTGTTGAAAAAGCAATGTCACAAGATGATATCGTGATTACAACAGGTGGGGTATCAGTTGGAGACTTTGACTATTTACCGAAAGTGTATGATGCAATTGGTGCAACAGTGCTCTTTAATAAAGTGCAAATGAGACCAGGTAGCGTAACAACGGTTGCTTACAAAGATGAGAAGATGTTGTTTGGTTTATCAGGGAATCCATCAGCTTGTTACTCAGGATTTCATTTGTTTACTAAGCCAACCATTCAAAAAATGATGTCTGCAGATGCTATTTACCCAGTCATTATAGATGCGAAGTTGAATGAAGACTTTAAAAAAGCCAACCCATTTACGAGATTTATTAGAGGTAAATTATCATTCACTTCACAAGGTGTTTATGCTGAACCGTCAGGATTTAATAAATCAAATGCGGTAGTCGCGATTGCTAAAAGTAATGGTATGATTATTTTACCTAGTGGAACTAGAGGCTATCAAAAAGGTGACGATGTAAAAGTTCTATTAACAGACCATCAGTCATATGAAAGTAAATTAACACTATGAAAATTTTACAAATAGTTGGTTATAAAAATAGTGGTAAAACAACATTAATAAATGAATTAATTAAAGAATGCCGCATTCAGCAATTAACAGTATCTACAATTAAACACCATGGGCACGGTGCAGACGAAATTTCTTTAAATCATAAAGAGGTAGACAGTTTAACATTTATAAACAGCGGTGCTAAAGAAAGTATCGTGTTGGGTAAACAATTAATAGAGAGAGTAACGTATGAAGAGAAGTCACTACAGCAAATAATAGATGAAGATTTGTCTGTTGAGCCTGATGTGCTATTAATTGAAGGATTTAAGCATGATCATTTTCCAAAAGTACTTTTGACGAAGCAATCTGAAGATTTAGCACAAACATTACACAATATTGTATATCAGTTTGATGCGTTTAAACTTGAAGAAAAGAAAGACTTTATAGTTTGGTTTGAAAATTGGTTGAAAAAGTAGGTGTAGAAGTGAAACAATTTGAAATCGTCAATGATCCAATAAATCCTGAGCAATACAGAAACTGGACACTCAATGAAAAACAAGGAGCAGTTGTTGTCTTTACAGGACATGTTAGAGAATGGACAAAAGGCATTAAAACCGAGTACTTAGCTTATGAGGCATACATCCCAATGGCGGAGAAGAAATTAGCTCAAATAGGTGATGAAATTAAAGAAAAATGGCCAGGTACAATAGTTGCAATTGCACATAGAATTGGTGAATTACAAATTTCAGATATAGCTGTTGTTATCAGTGTATCTTCACCGCATAGACAAGATGCTTATAAAGCGAATGAATATGCGATTGAAAGGATTAAAGAAATCGTACCAATCTGGAAAAAAGAAATATGGGAAGATGGGGAAGAATGGCAAGGCAGTCAAAAACAATACCATTCTTCTATTCAAATGGAGGGTGAATAATGAAAGTATTGTATTTTGCTCATTTAAAAGAAATAATAAACATAAATGAAGAGCAAATAACTCTTAACCAAGACTACTCTGTGTTAAACTTTAAGCAATATTTAGTTGAGAAGCATCCAGAGTTAAAGGATGAAACTTTTCAAGTTGCTGTAAATGAGGAATTTGTGCAAGAATTAAGTGTTATAACAGACCAAGATGTTGTTGCATTGATTCCACCAGTTAGTGGAGGGTAAAGAGAAAATGATAGCAATAGTTCTAGCTGGCGGTAAGTCCAGTAGATTCGGTTCACCAAAAGCGTTAGCGACAATTAATGGAGAAGTATTTTATGAAAAAATCATTCAAACTTTAAATCAAACGAATTTATTTGAAAAAGTTGTGATTAGTACGAGTGAAGAATTGAAAGATTCATTCAATCACCATGATGTTGTCGTAGATTTATCAAAGTACAAAAATAATGGTCCTTTAGGTGGGATTTATAGCGTTATGCAAAAACATGATTCGGAATGTTATTTTGTGATTGCATGCGATACACCTAAAATTACCGAAAAAGCGATTAGTCATTTATATCAATTTTTTATTTCGCGTGTAATGGAAGAACAGCTAGACATTGCTGGATACGAAGCAAATGCTAAAAAAATGCCGACGTTAGCATTTTATAGTCATCGTGTTGAAGCGGACATTAAAGAAGCGTTAGGCCATGAAGCTTTTAGAATGAAAGATATATATGAAAAGAAACCTTCACAATGGTTAGATGTATCAAATGTGAAAGATTCAACTAATTGGTACCAAAATATAAATTACATTGAAGATTTAGAAAAAGCCGAGTCTTAACGATTGTATAGGTAGAGGGGGCGTTACGATGCATCAACCTATCAAAGATAAATTAGGAAGACCAATTAGAGATTTAAGAATATCCGTTACCGACCGATGTAATTTTCGTTGTGATTACTGTATGCCAAAAGAAATTTTTGGAGATGATTACGTCTTCTTACCTAAAGAAGAATTATTGAGTTTTGAAGAAATTACGAGATTATCTAAGTTATACAGCTCACTTGGTGTAAAGAAAATTAGAATTACAGGCGGAGAACCGCTTCTAAGACGAAATCTATATGAGCTTGTAGAAGCTTTGAACAAAATAGAAGGTATAGAAGACATCGGACTAACGACAAATGGTATGTTGTTAAAAAAACATGGATTAAATTTATACAATGCAGGACTACGAAGAGTGAATGTAAGTATAGATGCAATGGATGATGAATTATTTAAATCGATTAATAATCGTCAAATATCCGCTTCTCAAATACTCGATCAAATAGATTATGCAGTAAGCATAGGTTTAAAAGTTAAAGTGAATGTCGTGATCCAAAAAGGGGTGAACGACCAAGAAATATTACCACTTGTTGAGCATTTTAAAGAGAAAAACATTATCGTAAGATTTATAGAATTTATGGATGTAGGTAATGATAACGGGTGGAATTTTGATAAAGTCGTCACTAAGAAAGAAATGTTAAAAATCATTTCTTCTGCCTATGATGTAGAACCAGTGGACGCCAATTATTTTGGAGAAGTTGCAACATACTATCGCCATAAAGATAACGGCGCACAATTTGGTTTGATCACGAGTGTATCAGCATCATTTTGTTCATCATGTACACGAGCAAGAATTTCATCTGACGGTAAATTTTATGGTTGCTTATTCGCTGAAAAGAATGGATATGATATAAAATCAGAGCTAAGAAGCGGTAAGACAGACGAAGAATTATTAAGCACATTAAAGTATTTATGGAATATAAGAGATGACAGATACTCAGATGAACGAACAGCAGCTACAGTAGCAAGACGAAAGAAAAATAAAATTAATATGAACTATATAGGTGGTTAAATTAGAAATTAGGGACAGAATTCTGAGAAATGTCCGTAAGAGGCGTCGTTAGTGACAGAATTCCGAGAAATGTCTCTAAGTGAGCGCATATCTAATTACCACAATTCAGAATAATGGAAGTTACAGCATTCTAACTACCACAATTCGAAATAATGGAAGTTAGCACATTCTAATATATCTAAAAACAAGCTAGGACAATCTCATTGTCCTAGCTTGCTTATTATTTCATAAAATATTTTCCGATAATCATATCTAACGTTTCTTTTGAAAGTACGAGTGTTTGTTCGTTTGCTTTTTTGAGCATTTCTCCCGTATTCTCATCATTAAATTTGATAGATTTAGAGAAGTAAGGTGCAAATACATCGATAAAACTATTCAGCACTCTTTCTTCATCTGTTATTGTGTTTATCTCACTCATTGGTGCAACTTCTAATTGATGGAAGTTTAAGTGTTTCTTGATTGTTTCAAATATAAAGTGATTTGATGGTGGGTTCTGATTGGTTGCATGATAAATCTTATGATTTTCTGCATAATCACATGCCACTGTGAGTACTTGTACAACATAATCAACGGGTACGAAATTTGACGTATGACTTGCATCTCCAAATAGTCTATATATTGAATGATCTTTCTTTTTTTCTACACGTCTTTTGAAGACTTTTAATGCTTTCATAAAGCCATACAGCGTAAAGTTTGAATCTGCTTCTCCTGTTACGGAATCGCCTATTATAATTGCTGGACGTATGATTGATGTTGCCATTGTTTTTCTTTGCATCACGATATGTTCAGCTTTAATTTTAGTCGCTTCATAAGGATTATTTGTAGGTGAATCGATTGAATGAAGTACTTCGTTACCGCGTTCTTGTTCACCAACCGTATAGGCTGTTGAGACATATAAAAAATGCTTTGATTGTATTTGTTCTGCTAAGTCCAAAGCATGTTGTGTACCGATATAATTGATTTGATAAAGATCATCTGCAAGTTCGAAATTAAATTTGACGAGTGCAGCTAAATGATAAAATTTATCTATTTGAGGTATCGTTTCAATATCACTTTCAGATACACCACATAATGTTTCTGTAATGTCACCATTAATAAAGTGAATTCTTGAATGATACGATGGATTTAATTTATTGAGCAATTGATCTTTCTTCTGCTCACTCCTGTATAATACATAAAATTGCTTTTGTGCATCTTTTGCAAGTGATTGTATTAACTCTGCACCTACAAATCCCGTAGCACCTGTTAAAAAAATGTTCATGTTTCCACTCCGATTCTAAGTTTCTGAATATATTTTGAAGGATGACTATCTGAAAGTAAAGTATTTTAATAAGTGTTCACATATAACATTGCTATTTGAAAATTGTTAAGCAATAATATTAGGTAATAGATATAAAAGGAGCGTATTTCATGAACGAACAAAAGATGGCAAAGCCTTCATTATTTTTAATCGTGATTCTCGGTTTATTAACCGCATTTGGACCATTTTCAATAGATATGTATTTACCAGCATTACCAGAAATTAGTCGTGATTTTGATACTACAACGTCAAATACACAATTGACGCTCACACTCTTTATGGTTGGTTTAGCAGTTGGACAAGTATTTGTCGGGCCACTATCTGACTTTATAGGGCGTAAACGACCACTCATGGTTGCATTAATTGTTTATACAGTTGCTTCAATACTATGTGTATTTGCACCTAATATATACGTCATGATGGCATTACGATTTGTACAAGGTTTTACTGGTGGGGCAGGGGCAGTTATTTCCCGGGCAATTTCCAGTGATTTATATAAAGGTAAAGCTTTAACGAAATTCTTAGCGATATTAATGCTTGTTAATGGTGTAGCACCTATTTTAGCACCTGTATTGGGTGGTATTATATTATCGTTCTCAACTTGGAAAGTAGTCTTTATTTTATTAACGATATTCGGCTTTATTATGTTTAGCTTATCTTCAGTAAAATTAACAGAATCATTACCAGTAGAAGAACGTTCATCAGGTAGAATCAGTGAAGTACTAATAGACTTTAAAAATTTACTCAAAAGTCCAAAATTTTTAATGCCTTTATTTATACAAGGTTGTACATACGCGTTGCTATTTAGTTACATATCCGCTTCATCATTCATAACGCAATCTGTCTATCATATTTCACCATTAGCTTTTAGTTGTATGTTTGCTTTTAATGGACTTGGATTAATATTGTCCGGTCAAATTATTAATAAATTAGTCGACTATTATGACGAACATGTACTTATGCGTTTATTCGGCATGATTCAAATTATAGGTGTAATTATCGTTTCAATCACATTAATGAATGGTTTATCAATTTGGATATTAATGATTGGATTCTTTATACTCGTTAGTCCAGTATCTGCAATTGGTACGACAGGTTTTTCTATTGCGATGGCTAACAATAAAGGCGGCGCAGGAAGTGCGGCAAGTTTATTAGGATTATCTCAATTTCTATTCGGTGGTATCGTTTCACCATTAGTGGGTATAAAAGGAGAACATGAAGTATATCCATATGTCCTGACGATCATTATCGTTTCAATATTGTTGATTATTTTATTCTTCATTAATAGTAAAGTGTTTAAAAGAGCAGCTTAAAAGTAGGAGGGTATGTACATGAATTTAAAATTTGATCATATTATTCATTACGTAGATGGTATAGAATCAATTGAATTTCCACATCAATATATACAATCCATCCAAGGTGGTAAACATACGCAATTAGGAACATACAATCAATTAAGTTATATAGATTTACATTATATAGAGTGGATTGATGTCTTTGATGCAGCTTTAGCACGTTCATATGCTCAAACAGAAGAAGGTAGATTAAGCTTTGCGAATACATTTAAAGATACGCATGTACAAGAAGGATTTAAAAGGATCTGCCTCAGAACACAAAATATCGATAACGTTAAGACTCATCTAGAGCAATTTGATTTAGATATAGTAGGACCAATTGAAATGTCGAGAACAAAACCGGACGGCACAATGATAAAATGGCAATTACTATATTTAGATGATAAGCAAGATTTAAATTTACCATTCATCATTCAGTGGGGAGAAAGTGATGAACAAAGAGCAGCATCTTTAAAAGCTAATTTTCATGATGATTTATCAATCGATGAAGTGACGATTCAAGTGAAGAATATTCATGAATCAAGTCAAAATTGGCAATCATGGTATGGATTGAAAGAGATTGAGAAAAGCGAAAATTATATTAAGTTAAGCTTTATAGAAGATGATGTTGTCATTAAACTTACAGAGGATGTTGAAGAGAAATACACGACATTATCACTCTCATCAACAAATATAAAAAAAGACACGCGCATTTTATTTAAAGGCGCGTGTTACGAATTCAAAGCTAATTTGCATAAACACTGAGATAGACGCTTTGAATAATAATGCCTAAATGCACGAGTGCAATTAAGGTGCTTATAATGGCTATAAATAATATAGATTTACGAGCGTTCTCAAGAATAAAGACGATGCTTAGTAGCAAGGTGAAGGCAACAGTTATGATACCATAGCTTAAATAATTAATCGTGCTATCAAAATTTAGACTGACCGCAATCAGTATGATATTTATAATAATAAAAAGCGTTAGAACAAGTTGTCTCATATATTTCAATCCTAACTGTATGTTTTATATGACAAGTATAACAAATATTGGTCTTTTGCGTGAAATTATAGTACGTTTCATTGTATAATTAAAAGACGAATTGATAAAAAGGAGATTTATAAATGACGATAAAGAAAATGAATATCACTCATGAGCAACATGATGAATTTGTAAAGCAACATCCAAATGGTGATATGTTGCAACTTACAAAGTGGGCAGAATCCAAAAAGCTTACAGGTTGGTATTCTCGTCGTATAGCAGTGGGCGATGGTGAAAAGATAACAGGTGTAGCACAACTTTTATTTAAGAAAGTGCCAAAGCTACCATATACATTATGTTACATATCTAGAGGTTTTGTTGTTGATTATAAAGACGAAACATCTGTTAAAGTACTTTTTGAATTATCTAAAGAAATCGCACGTAATGAGAAAAGTTATGCCATTAAAATTGACCCAGATATAGAAGTGGATCAATCTGAAGGTGTTCTTGAATATTTAACTTCATTAGGATTTGAACATAAAGGTTTTGAAGATGGATTAAGTAAGAAATATATTCAACCTAGAATGACGATGATCACTAAAATCGATCAACCTGAAGAAGACTTAATGCAAAGCTTTGATAAACGAAACCGTTCACGTGTTAGAAACTCTTTAAAAAGAGGTACTGAATTAGTTATTGGTAACCGTGACGACTTAAAAATCTTTGCGAAAATCATGGAAGAAACTGGTGAGAGAGATAATTTCTTAACAAGAGATGTTTCATACTTTGAGAATATTTATGATCATTTACATCCAGATGGCGACTGTGAATTATTCTTAGTTAAAGTTGTGCCTGATACAGTCTTAAAAGACTTATTTAAAGAACGTGATGCACTACTTGAAGAGAAAGAAAAATTAGCAAATAGAAGACAAACTAAGAAAGTCGTTAATCAGTTAAATGATGCTGATGAAAAATTAGGTAACTTTGAAAAACGTATTCAAGAAATGGAAGAATTAAAAAGTAAAAAACCAGATGGCGTGTATTTATCTGGCGGTATCTTAATCTTCTCAGGTAAGAAATCATATTATTTATATGGTGCGTCATCAAATGAATATCGTGAGTTTTTACCGAATCATCGCATGATTATTGAAATGATGCGCTTTGCTAAAGAAAAAGGCGCTACTAAGTTTGACTTCGGTGGTACAGACAATAATCCAGACCAAGACCATGAACATTATGGATTATGGGCATTCAAGAGAGTTTGGGGTACTTATTTAAGTGAGAAAATCGGTGAATTTGATTATGTGTTAAATAAACCACTTTACACTGCAATCGAGAAAGTTAAGCCAGCAGTAGTCACTTATAAAAGAAAAATCGAAAAGAAAATCAAGAGAAACTAGACATAAGATTAAGGCACTAAAACTTTAAATTATTAAAATTTTAGTGCTTTCTTTATGTATAAGGTATGTTTCAGCGTTAAATTATTATACAATTATTTACAAATCATAAATTAGGGGGAAGTTGAGTGGTTCAAAAAATGATCAAGTTCTCGCTGAATAATAAATTTGCTATTTTGCTTATGACAATTATTATTTTGCTTGGCGGCATATATTCAGCGTTTAAAATGAAACTAGAGTTATTACCGGATATTACAACACCTGTTATAACAATTACGACGCCATATCCAGGTGCAACACCTGAAAGTGTACTAGACAATGTAACAGAACCAGTTGAAAAAGAAGTTCAAAATCTAGAAGGTGTACAAAATGTAACAAGTCAGTCTTTAGAAAATGCTTCAGCAATTACATTAGAATATACATATCAGACAGACATGGATGAAGCTGAGACTGAATTAAGAAAGAAACTAGAAGCGTTAGATTTACCTGATGGTGTTCAAGATCCGGATATGAGTAGAATGTCTATGTACTCATTCCCAGTTGTGAGTTATTCAATTTCTGATAAAGATGATGATCTTGAAAAAGTCACAAAGCAAATGCAATCAGATTTAATACCTAAACTTGAAAAAGTAGACGGCGTTCAAAATGTATCATTGTCTGGTCAAACTTTAGAAGAAGTTAATTTAGAATTTGACCAAAATGAATTAACGAAACGTGGTATGAGTGAAGATGAAGTGCTTCAATATATCGACGGTGCTACGAAAGAATCACCTTTAGGTTTATATACATTTGGTGATGATTTGAAATCAATCGTCGTAGATGGAAGGTTCACTTCAATTAAAGCGCTGAAAGATTTAGAAATACCTATGACAGGTGGTGCTTCAAGTGGTGGAGAGCAAAGTGCAGCAAGTCAATCACAACAAGGCCAGCAAGCTCAACAAGGTCAAGAGGGTTCTGAATCAAGTGATAGTAGCGCATCTCAAAGTATCCCATCTGTAAAATTATCTGATATCGCAGATGTTAAACAAGAGAAGAAACGAGATTCAATTTCTAAAACAAATGGTAAAGATGCTTTAGCTCTTCAAGTAACGAAATCTACAGATGCCAATTTAGTAGATGTCGTTGATAATGTAGACAAAGAACTTGAAGCTTATAAGAAAGATCATAAGAACATAGAATCTGTACAATTGATGGAAACAGCATCAACAATTAAAGACTCAGTATCGACAATGGTTGAGAAAGCTTTAATCGGTTCTATCGTTGCAGTTATTATCATTATGTTCTTCTTAAGAGATATTAAATCAACTATTATCGCGATGGTTTCTATTCCAATGTCATTATTAATGGCACTCATCGGTCTAAAAGCGATGGATGTTTCATTAAATATCTTAACTTTAGGGGCATTAACAGTTGCAATTGGACGTGTTATTGATGACTCCATTGTTGTTATAGAGAATATTTATCGACGCATGTCGGATAAAGGTGAAGAACTGAAAGGTAGTAAACTGATAACAAGTGCGACGAAAGAAATGTTTATTCCAATCATGTCTTCAACAATCGTTACAATTGTCGTATTCTTACCGTTAGCTTTTGTAACTGGACAAATTGGAGAAATGTTTAGACCATTTGCTTTAGCAGTAGCATTTAGTTTATTAGCTTCACTACTCATAGCATTAACAATCGTGCCAGTACTTTCACACATTTTCTTTAGAAATGGAATTAAGAAAGATAAGAAAGAAAGAGGACATTGGTTAGCGGATAAATACAAAGGTATTTTAAAATGGAATTTGAATCATAAATGGCTCGTTATTGTATTAAGTATTGTGCTTGTTATCGCAAGTATTGCACTTGTATTTACACCTTATATCGGTAAATCGTTTATCGATACAGGTGAAGATAAAATGTTAGCACTAACTTATAAACCTTCACCAGGAGAAAAAGAAGATCAAGTTGTTAAAAACGGTGAACAAGCTGAGAAATATTTATCAAAAGATAAAAACGTAGAATTTGTTCAATATAGTGTAGGTGGAGAAAATCCATTTAATCCTTCTGCCAAAAATGACATGGCTTTAATGGTTAAATACGATAAAGATACGCCTAACTGGGATAATGTCGGTAAAGAAGTCATGGATCATATCGGTAAATTCAACCATAAAGGTGAATGGAAACAACAAGATTTCTCTACTGGCGGTACAGCGAACGAAGTATCTGTAAAAGTATCAGGTCCATCAACTGAAGCTATAGAAGGTACAGTTAAAGATGTAGAGAAAGAAATGAAGAAAGTTAAAGGTGTAGAAAACGTAAGTTCGAACCTTTCTAAATCTTATGAGCAATACGATGTGAAAGTTGATCAAAACAAAGCGAGCAAATTAGGACTTTCTGCAGGTCAAATTGCTATGACGCTTAATCAAACTACACAAGAAAAAGTCGTTACTAAATTGAATGATGATGGTAAATCTATCGATGTTAAACTGACTAAAAAAGAAGAAACTGATTGGTCAGAGAAGAAATTAGAAGATACTAAGATTACATCTCCATTAGGTAAAGATGTGAAACTAAGTGATATTGCGACATTGAAGAAAACAACTTCACCAGATACAATCACAAGAGAAAATGACAAAATTTCTGTTTCTGTAGATGCGAAAATCACGGCAGACGATGTTGCTAAAGTGACAACAGATGTTAATCAAAAAGTTTCTAAAATTGATACACCAACAGATGTTGAATTAAATGTTGGCGGTACAAACGATGATATCAACGAAGCAATAGAACAGCTGTTGCTTGCGATGGGCGCTGCGATTCTAATCGTATATTTAGTAATCGTATTAACATTCAAAGGTGGATTAGCACCATTTGCAATATTATTCTCATTACCAGTATCTATTATTGGTGTAATCGCAGGACTGTTAATTACACAAGAGACAATATCCGTACCAAGTATGATTGGTATGTTAATGTTGATTGGTATTGTTGTAACGAATGCGATTGTATTAATAGATAGAGTGATTAATATGGAAGAAGCGGGCATGACTACAAGAGAAGCATTAATAGAAGCAGCAGGCACGCGTTTAAGACCTATCTTAATGACAGCTATTGCGACAATCGGGGCATTAGTACCACTATTATTTGGTGGCGGAAGTTCTGTTCTTATTTCAAAAGCATTAGCAATTACAGTAATAGGTGGATTGATTTCTTCAACATTATTAACACTATTAGTTGTGCCAATTTCATATGAAATCATTATGAAATTTAAGCGAGCAATATTTAAAAGACCGAAAGAACGTATAGAATAGATGATTAACCCCTCCATGTCTATGAGACAAGGAGGGGTTTTTGTATGTAGTAAATATATATTGGCGCCGTTAGTAACAAAAGTCGAGAGAATTGTAACTAAGGAGGCCTATCCTAATAAAAGCAACCTGAGTAACCATTCCATATACCTATTATGATTTATTTCTTAGTAATTTAATAAGAAAATACTTGTTCGTGTTTCATACTTTGATAGAATATATTCATATACAAAAAATAGTCTGAAGAATTTTATTTCGAGGAGTCGTTATTGTGCCAATATCAAAACTATTATCAGAAATACCAGACAGTTACTTTGGAAAGACAATGGGTCGTAAGGTTGAACATGGTCCGTTACCGTTAATTAATATGGCGGTTGGTGTCCCAGATGGTGAAACGCCAAAAGTTATCGTAGATGAATTTATAAAAGCTGTACAAAATCCAGAAAATCAGAAATATGGTGCTTTTCATGGTAAAGACACGTTTAAACAAGCGATTGTAGATTTTTATAAGAGGCAATATGATGTGGATTTAGATAAAGAAGAGGAAGTATGTATTTTATATGGTACAAAAAATGGTTTAGTCGGTTTACCGATTTGTGTCGTAGAGCCTAATGACTTTGTGTTATTACCGAATCCAGGCTATACAGATTATTTAGCAGGTGTTCTACTCGCTCGTGCTAAACCATATTCTTTAGAATTAACGCCTGAACATCAATACTTACCACAGTGGGATGAAATAGAACCTGAAATCTTAGATAAGACAAAATTAATTTATTTAACTTATCCAAATAATCCAACAGGCTCTGTTGCAAATACTGAGTTTTTTGATGAAACGATTGCTAAATTTAAAGATACACAAACAAATATTATACATGACTTTGCATATAGTGCTTTCGGATTTGATCAGAAGAATCCGAGTATTCTTCAATCGGAAGGGGCTAAAGAAACAGCTGTAGAGATATTTTCCTTATCAAAAGGGTATAACATGTCTGGTTACAGAGTAGGCTTTGCAGTCGGTAACAAAGAAATGATTGCTGCTTTAAAGAAATACCAAACGCACACACATGCTGGTATGTTTGGTGCATTACAAGATGCGAGTACAGTCGCTTTAAATGAATGTGATGATTTTCTTATTAAACAAAATGAAATATTTAAGACGAGAAGAGATCAATTTGAAGCGTCATTAAGAGAAGTAGGTATACCATTTGAGCCAATGAAAGGTGGTATATTCCTTTGGTTACAAACACCTCCAGATTATGATGGAGAAGCATTTGTAGAATACTTATTACAAGAGGTTTCTATATTAGTCGCACCAGGTATACCATTTGGCGATAATGGTCAAAATTATGTCAGAATCTCATTAGCGTTAAGTGATGACGAACTATTGGAAGGTGCTAAGAGGTTGCAAGGTCTAGCTCACTTATACAAATAAAAAAAGCTGAGAAATAAATATTCTCAGCTTTTTCACATAAATGAGATTTTGTCGATATGCTTTAGGGTATTAAAACACTATAAATAATAAAATCACAAATATGATCAATATAAAGATCGACATATAATTGAGTAGTTGAATCGCTTTTTGGTCTTTAATACGATATTTAAATGCTGTGATTTCAACATTGATAACGAGACAAACCAATACAGCTAATATCCACCAAGTTTGCATTGCAAAGCTAAATACAATACTGCCTAAAAAGACAATAAGCATAAGTCCCATTATAAATCTTAAAGCTTGCGTAAGCATCGTATGTAGTTGGTATATACTTAAGTAACTAATAATAAGATAAATAATGGTAAATAATAAAAGTATGAGAATTAACATAGTCATTTCCTTTCGTTAATCTTGATCAAGTTGAGCGCGAACTTTACTGATTTCTTCTTCGATTTTGACAAGTTGTTTTTCAAGTAAGTCGGTTGCTTGACCAGTAGATTCTCTCTTTTCTAGGTCATTTTGTATACGTATGTAATCATATTTAAGTTCAGAAAGTTGTTGGTTTAAATCCATTTTAAACACTCCTTTTTATAAAATAGCTTTGAAGTAGGTGATAAATTGAAAAAAGTTAAAACCAATGCGATGCGCATCTTAGATCAATATAATATATTTTATCATACTCATGAATTTAAAATAGGAAAAGATCATTTAGATGGTCATGAAGTTGCGCAATTAATTCAGAAACCAGAACATCAAGTGTATAAGACGCTTGTATTAACAAATGGGAATCGCGAATATTTCATCTTTGTTATTCCAGTCGTTCAACATCTTGATATGAAAAAAGCTAGTAAAGCTGTTGGTCAGAAAAAATTAGAACTCTTACCACTTGATCAACTCACCAAAGTTACAGGGTATGTAAGAGGTGGTTGTTCTCCAATTGGTATGAAAAAAACATATCAAACCGTAATTGATATCAATGCAGAATCATTATCTACGTTTATCGTAAGTGCAGGTAAACGTGGCTATCAGATTGAACTTGATCCAGCAGATTTAGCCAAAGTCATTGATGTAAGATTTGATGATATTATTAAATATAACTAAACTAATTTTAGTATAATTTATTAATATTTCAAACAAAAAGTGTGCATAGAAGTTAAACTGTTGTTAATATAGATAAATGTGAGTTTAATGAGAGAAGTGATAAAGTGACAGAAAAATTTATAATGATTATTTTATTAATTGCTTTAGGATACGTTCTAAAGAAGCTTAAATTCTTTAAAGCTTCTGATGGTAATGTACTTGCAACACTTGTACTAAATGTTACTTTGCCTTCATTAGTGATTGTAAATTTAAATGGATCTGATTTAGATTTATCTTTAGGATGGCTTCCTATATTAATGCTATTATATGGCATTATAGCAAAGCTACTAATCATATGGTTATTCAAGAAAAAATATAATAATCAAATAAGAGGTACTGTGGGCATGATGGCCGCTTCAGTTAATATTGGACTGTTTGCATATCCATTAGTCGCACAAATTTGGCCAAAAAATGGTTTATTATACTTTGGTATGTTAGACATTGGTACAGCTATCATTATGTTCGGTGTAACATATTTTGTTGGTAGTTACTTCAACGATGGTGGCGATCAATTTGACTTTAAACGAATGGGTTTAAATTTATTAAAGACCGTTCCACTTATGACATATATGATTATGTTTATCTTAAATATAATGAGCATTAAAGTACCTGACAAAGCGATAGATTTCTTTGAAATTATTGCAAATGCGAATATGCCATTATCCATGATCTTATTAGGTTTATTCTTGAATTTTAAAATCGAAAAAGCATACTTACCGATTGTTGTTAAATACTTAGCATTTCATTATGGCTTTGGTTTATTAATGGGATTACTTGTTCATTTCTTCTTACCTGTTGATGACCCAATGATCAAAACGACGTTACTTATTGGTTGGTTATTACCTATAGGTGTTTCAGTACTGTCTTATGCCATTACATTTAAATATAAGACCTTACCTATAGTCGGCATGGCTACTAATTTAAGTATTGTCATATCAATCGTCATTTTATATGTATATCAATTTTTCTTTGTTTAATTAAACACAAAAAAAGCGTTTGGATTTCGCATCCAAACGCTTTTTGTTATATATTAACCTTTACCGCCCATGAAAGCAGGGTAGTTTGTCATTCCGCCATCAACATATATTGTTGTACCGTGAATGTAACTTGCTTGTTCTGAAGCTAGGAATGCATTAATATTTGCAACTTGATCCGCTTCACCAATTTCATGTAGTGGAATCATTTCTAATGTTTCTTCGCGTGTTGCAGGGTCAGAGAATTTTTCGCGAGTATGTTCTGTAACAATAGCCCCTGGAGAAACATTATTAATTCTTATACCATTTTTACCGTATTCCATAGATAAAGTTTCCATCATCAATTTTAAGCCGCCTTTACTTGCTGCGTAATTGACGTAGTTTGGCCAAGGAATAACATCATGCACACTTGCAGTATTGATGATTTGACCTTTAATATCATGCTCTAAATAGTAATTGATAACTTCTCTACTACCAATAAAAGCACCTGTTAAGTTGATATCGATAACTTTAGACCATTCTTCTAAACTCATTTCATGAGATGGAATTGGTTTTTCGAAACCAGCATTATTGATTAACACATCTATACGACCAAATGTTTCGTGTGTTTGTTGAATCAAGTTCTTGATATCTGCCTCGACTGAAACGTCTGCTTTAATTGCAACCGCATCAGCACCAGAATCTTTAATAGATTGAACGATTTTTTCAGCTTCTTCAACGTGATCTAAATATCCAATAACAACTTTTGATCCTTCTTTACCAAATCGTTCAGCAGTTGCTTTACCAATACCACTGTTACCACCAGTGACAATCACAACTTTATCTTTTAAATCTTCATACATATTAAACACTCCTATTTTTATATATTGAGTTTACCCTTTAGCTGCACCAATAATGAATGCTGCAATAATGATTAACACGATACCTATCCAAATAAATGTCATTTGACGTTTTGTTTTTTGTTCGCCTAATAGGTAAATACCACCTAAAGTAGAAACGATTACTAACATTTGTGAGAATGAAAAGCTCGTTCCGACACCAACTTTTGGTTGTGAAATGAATAGGAACATATTACCTAATGCCCATACAATCCCTGGCAATAAGTTGAGTGACGTATGTTTAACAGTAGGTTTATGTTTGAATGATAAAATGATACCCCCAATTACCATACCTATAGATTGTGGAAATAGTGCATCCCAACCTTCAACACCGAATACTTGGCCGATTACAACGTATACGACATAACCGACAGTAGAGATGAGTAATATTGGAATAGCTTTACCAAGCTTTTTAGTATTTCCACTGTTTCCAGAACCTTTTTTCTGAACAGATGTAAATATTACACCGATAATCAGTAACACTAAACCTGATAGGCCAAGTGCAACTTGCGTACCTGTTGACCATTCTCCTAAAAATGCAGCACTGAATAATGTTGTTCCAAGTAATTGTAAGCCTGTAGATATAGGCATCGTTATTGAAACGCCAATTAAGTCTACACTTCTAAGTTGAAATCCTTGTCCAAGTGCCCAGAAAGCACCTGAAATCATACCGATAATAATTGTAGTGAATGTAAAGTGCACATCACCAAAGAAGAATAGACATAAACCGATGATGAAAGCCCCGATTGTTGTACCTAAGATTTGGTTATAAGGACCTCCACCAACTTTAACATTGATTAATACGACGCTTCCCCAGAACAATGCTGGTAATAGCGCTATAAGGTATTCCATACACAAGACTCGCTTTCTCTATTTATTTGTATTATTTAAACTACCCAAGTATTATACGCCCGAAACTTTTTTATTGTAAAACATATAGCTCACAATGTAATTTTACTGTTAAAAAAGTCCCATGAATGCTCAATAAACATTCATGGGACTTAGTTTAAAAGTTAAACATCGTATGGTCTCACATATTTAAAATGATGTGTTTCATTGACGATGTGGAAACCGACTTTTTCATATAATAATTGTATTTGTTCATGCTTTTTACTAACTACATAAATACGAACTGTTTCGACATCTTGATGATTAAACGCTTCTGTCGTCGCGAAATGAATCATTTGAAACGCGATGCCTTGTTTTCTGTAATCATGGTGAGAGGCTAAATTAGGAATAGTTGCTAACTTCTCAGGTATGTCTATGGATAGATAGATATAGCCTTTAACAAGGCCTTCAGCTATATATAAATAAAGTGCATGATTATCATCTAATGAATCTATAATATCATCAGCACTTATATCACTATGTTTGAAACTATTGGAATGCAATTTATTAAAGGCATAGTAATAAGGTTTGCTGTATGGCGTCATTTGGTGTTGCTTATCAATTGGTAAAGGTGGTTGTTGAATTTCTAATGTATATTGTGTTTCTACATATCCCGCATGTAGTCTTTTCAGTTTACTATTATTTAAAATGTGATCTTTATGTAGCGAAATGTGGCAATATTTAATGTTTGGATGATCGTTTAAAAGTGTTTCCCATATTTCTTTTAAAGCGTTTAACGTTTCCTCATTTGTATCATTAACGATTGGCCCCCATACATTTGAAGTCTCGTCATCTATACGCTCAAATCCTAATATCCCGGTAATGGTGTCATGATCTTCTATATAGTAGAAGGTGGTTTCATCAAATTTATGGCTTAAGTCATTCTTAATCTCTTCTATTGACTGAGGTATATGTGTCACGTAATTAGTTTCTTGCCTGTTTTTTTCGTGTAAATAAGAAGCTATCGGATCGATTTCTTTAAGAGGCAGTATTTGCATGATAGTCACTCCTTTAATATTCAACGATTATTTTATTCCATTATACGATTAATCGAAAATTTATAAAAGTTTTTCATGCCTTTAGAACACTTTTTATTCATGTTATAATAGTACGAATGTAAAAAAGAATGGGTGAAAAGAAATGAAAGCATTAGTTCTTGCAGAAAAACCTTCAGTAGGTCGTGATATCGCTAAAGCATTAGGTATTCATGATCAGAAGAAAGGTTACTTTGAAAATAAAAATTATATCGTTACTTGGGCATTAGGACATCTTGTAACGAATGCTACGCCTGAAGAGTACGACAAGAAATTTAAAGAATGGAATTTAAATGTCTTACCAATTATTCCTGACTATATGAAACATGTTGTAATTAAGAAAACAAGAAGCCAATTTAACACGGTTCAACATTTGATGAAGCGAGACGATGTGAATTCAATTATTATTGCGACAGATGCTGGTAGGGAAGGTGAACTTGTTGCAAGATTAATTATTGAAAAAGCAAAAGTTAAAAAGCAAATTAAGCGATTATGGATCAGTTCAGTTACTGAAAAAGCAATTAAAGCAGGCTTTCAAAATTTAAAACCTGGTGAAGCATACAACAATTTATATCAAGCCGCATTATGTAGAAGTGAAGCGGATTGGATTGTTGGTATAAATGCGACTAGAGCTTTAACAACGAAATATGACGCGCAATTATCATGTGGTCGTGTACAAACACCAACTTTAAATCTTGTACAAATGAGACAACAAGAAATTCAATCATTTAAACCTGAAAAGTATTATCAGATGAATATTGAAGTAGAAGGTTATAAATTTAAATGGTTGAGTAAGAGTGGAGATAAAACATTTGATGCTGATTTAATAGAGCAAGTTAAACAAAAAGTTCAAAATAAAAAGGGTATTATCCAAAATATCACGAAGAAGAAAAAAACAAAGTATCCTCAAAAGTTATACGATCTTACAAGTTTGCAACAAACAGCTTATCAACGTTATAAAATGAGTGCGAAAGAAACGTTGAATACAATGCAAGCATTGTACGAACAACATAAAGTACTGACTTATCCTAGAACAGATTCTAACTACTTAACAGATGATATGGTTTCTTCTCTGAAAGAACGCGTATCATCATTAAGTGCTACACCACTTAAATCACATGCTGTACCATTGCTTAAAAAACCAATTAGAGCGGGTAAACATTTTGTTGATAATAAGAAAGTTTCAGACCACCATGCGATTGTACCAACAGAAGTGAGACCTAACTTTGATCAGTTATCTCCTAGAGAACAGAAAATTTATATGCTAGTGGCTGAAAGATTTTTAGAAGTATTATTACCACCATATCAATATGAAGAAACAACTGTGACATTAACATGTGAAGGGGAAACTTTTAAACTGACACAAGAAGTAGCAGTTGAATTAGGCTTTAAAGAACTATATGAAGAAAAGACGCATGTGAAAGCTTTGCCTTTTGAAGAACAGCAGCATGTGAACATACAAAAAGTGAATGTCGTTAGTAAAGATACAGAACCGCCTGCGTATTTCAATGAAGGAACTTTACTTAAAGCGATGGAATCACCACATCATTTCTTTAAACTTAAAGATAAGAAAATGGCTCAAACTTTAAATGAAACAGGTGGTATCGGAACAGTTGCGACAAGAGCGGATATCATCGAGAAGTTATATAGTTCTAATGTAATAGAAGCGGTGCAAGGTAAAATTAAGATTACGCCTAAAGGTAAACAATTATTAAACTTAGCACCTGAACAACTGACATCACCAGAATTAACAGCAGATTGGGAAATGAAGTTAACTCAAATCGAAAAAGGAAATTATTCTAAAAATAAATTCATGAATGAAATGAGAAACTTCACGAGAGAAATCATTGCGGATATTAAAGAAAGTGATGATAAATTCAAGCATGATAATATCACAACGACTGAGTGTCCGACTTGTGGTAAATTTATGCTTAAAGTTAAAACGAAAAATGGTCAAATGCTCGTGTGTCAAGATCCAACATGTAAGACTAAGAAGAATCAACAAAGACAAACAAATGCCAGATGTCCAAACTGTAAGAAGAAACTTACACTGTATGGAACAGGTAAAAAAGCAACTTATAGATGTGTGTGTGGCCATACAGAAACACAAGAGCATATGGACGAAAGACTTAAAAATAGAAAATCAGGCAAAATAGGCAAAAAAGAAATGAAGAAATATATGCAAACTGAAGAAGTAGAAAACAATCCATTTAAAGATGCTTTAAAAGGATTGAAGTTCTAACTTAATATGTATAGAGACTGGGACATCGTGTGATGTCTCAGTTTTTTTAATCTTTTAGCAGCAATAGAGTTGGCTAGAAGCGTACTGTCACGGATTATAAAGCGTAAAAACCGAACTATAACACGAACATAAATAAATTTAATTATATAAATGTTCGTAAAAAGTATTGATTTTTGATGTTCCCAGTAATACAATGTACAGTGTTGAAATTAATAAAGGAGTCTTATGATGAAACGTTACTTTAAGTTTGATGAATTGGGAACAAATTATAAAAGAGAAATTCTTGGTGGTTTAACAACATTCTTATCTATGGCATACATATTAGCAGTTAACCCATCAATGTTAAGTTTGGCAAGTGTTGAAAATGTACCTGATTCAATGAGAATGGACCAAGGTTCTGTGTTTGTTGCTACAGCATTAGCAGCACTAGTTGGTTGTTTATTTATGGGTATCATTGCGAAATACCCGATAGCTTTAGCACCAGGTATGGGATTAAATGCATTTTTCGCGTTTACAGTTGTGCTTACAATGGGTATTCCATGGCAAACTGGTTTAACGGGCGTACTATTCTCAGGTGTTATATTTGCGATATTAACGATGAGTGGTTTACGAGAGGTTATTATCAATGCAATACCATTTGAATTAAAGATGGCTGTATCTGCCGGTATAGGATTGTTTATTACCTTTGTAGGTTTACAAGGTGCAGGTATTGTTAAAAAAGAAGATTCAACTTTAGTTACACTTGGAACAATGCATAATCCAGAAGTACTATTAGCAGTATTTGGTATTATCATTACTATTATATTAATGGCTAAAAAATTACCAGGAGCAATTTTCATCGGAATGGTCTTAACAGCTATTGCGGGATTAATTACAGGATTAATTGCAATGCCAGATAGTATAGTAGGCAAAGTACCAAGTGTATCACCAACATTTGGTGCAGCATTCGAAGCGTTTGGTGATTTATCTACTATATTTAATGTACAATTCTTAATTGTCGTTTTAACTTTCTTATTTATAGATTTCTTTGATACTGCAGGAACGTTAGTTGCAGTTGCAAACCAAGCTGGTTTAATGAAAGATAATAAATTACCGAGAGCAGGTAAAGCATTATTCTCTGATTCATTAGCAACAATTGTAGGTGCAATATTTGGTACTTCAACTACAACAAGTTATATAGAATCTAGTGCAGGTGTTGCAGTTGGTGCACGTACAGGATTCGCAAGTGTTGTAACAGGTATTTGTTTCTTAGCAGCATTATTATTCTCACCATTAATGGCAGTTGTTACAAGTGCGGTTACAGCACCAGCGCTTGTTATAGTAGGTGTATTGATGGTTAGTAACTTAGGTAAAATTGATTGGCAAAAATTTGAGATAGCAGTACCAGCTTTCTTAACAATGATTATGATGCCTTTAACATATTCAATTGCAACAGGTATTGCGTGCGGATTTATATTCTATCCAATCACAATGATCGTAGCAAAAAGACATAAAGAAATTCACCCAATTATGTACGGTTTATTCTTCGTCTTTGTCGCTTACTTTGTATTTGTACATGCATAATAAAAAAGCCACGAGATTTCATTTAATGAAGTCTCGTGGTTTTCTATTTATATATTAACTTTTATAAGTAGTCTTGTAATATTTAGATGGGATATATACTGGCGCAATTATAATCGTAAATAAGAAGATGATCATTAAAACGACCATTACGATATGTAATAACCAGCCAATGATAGGAATGATTGCAACAAAGCTAGCGATTAGTCCGATTAATGGAATAACGAATATTACTTTAACAGAATTCTGGTTATCTATTAATAGGATAAGTGTCGTAATAAAGTATAACGTTCCATTAAGTACCAAAGCATTATAACCAGTTGAAAGAACGATTCCTCCACCTAGAAAAGGAATGGCTAATAATAACTCAGATACAACTAATATAATAGAAAGAACTAGCAAAACTGATTTAATTCCTCTTTTCATGATTTCACCACCTAGTTAAAATTGCTTGTTATATTATAACATTTTGATTACAAATTATCTATTTAAATTTTACCTATTGAAAAAGAGCACATAATCCGTTATAATACTTGGGTATGTGTTAGATGAAATTAGAAAAAATATATGGTTATCTATTGATTAATAGAAATAAATCATGTATCATATCTAATGTTGGACTTTAAGAAGCGATGAAGCGAGAGGTTACTGACACACCCGGCCGCTTTGCCATGGCGGTGTGTAAGAGAGTTTTCGTGGAGAAGTCTATCACTATAAAGTAGACGAACAAGGAGGGAAAATTATGGCAAAACAAAAAATTCGTATCCGTTTAAAAGCGTATGATCACCGCATGATCGATCAATCAGCAGAGAAAATTGTTGAAACAGCTAAACGTTCAGGAGCTCAAGTGTCTGGTCCGATTCCATTACCAACTGAGAAATCAGTTTATACTGTAATCCGTGCCGTTCATAAGTACAAAGACTCACGTGAACAATTCGAACAACGTACGCATAAACGTTTAATCGACATTCTTAACCCTACACCAAAAACAGTTGATGCTCTTATGGGCTTAAACTTACCATCAGGTGTAGACATCGAAATCAAATTATAATTCATTAAAATAACAGGAGGTGCGACTTTCGATGACCAAAGGAATCTTAGGAAGAAAAATTGGAATGACTCAAGTATTCGCAGAAAACGGTGAATTAATACCAGTTACTGTAGTAGAAGCTAGTCAAAACGTAGTATTACAAACTAAAACTGAAGAAGTAGATGGCTACAACGCTGTTCAAATCGGTTTTGAAGACAAACAAGCATATAAAAAAGATCGTAAATCTAACAAATATGCTACTAAAGCTGCTGAAGGCCATGCTAAAAAAGCAGGTACAGCACCTAAGCGCTTCACTCGTGAATTCAGAAACATTGATGTTTCAGCTTACGAGGTAGGTCAAGAAGTCACTGTAGATACTTTCCAAGCAGGAGACATTATTGATGCAACAGGCGTTTCAAAAGGTAAAGGTTTCCAAGGCTCTATTAAACGCCACGGTTTCTCTCGTGGACCAATGAGTCACGGTTCTCATTACCACAGAGGCTCTGGTTCAATGGGTATGGCTTCAGATGCTTCTAAAGTATTTAAAGGCAAAGAATTACCAGGCCGTATGGGCGGAAACACAGTTACTATGCAAAACTTAGAAGTAGTTAAAGTTGATGCAGAAAATAACGTAATTTTAGTTAAAGGTAACGTGCCAGGTCCTAAAAAAGGTTTAGTAAAACTTACAACTTCAATTAAAAAAGGTAATAAATAATTATTTAGGTGAAAGGAGGAAACAACATTATGGCTAATATTGATGTATTAAAAGTAGATGGATCAAAATCAGGTTCTATCGAATTAAATGATAGTGTATTTGGTATCGAACCAAACCAACACGTATTATTCGAAGCAGTCAACTTACAACGTGCTTCATTACGCCAAGGTACTCACGCAGTTAAAAATCGTTCAGCAGTTCGTGGTGGTGGACGTAAACCTTGGAAACAAAAAGGTACAGGTCGTGCTCGTCAAGGTACAATCCGTGCGCCACAATGGCGTGGTGGTGGTATCGTATTCGGTCCTACACCAAGAAGTTATTCTTACAAAATGCCTAAGAAAATGCGTCGTTTAGCATTACGTTCTGCATTATCTTCAAAAGTAAGTGGTAACGAATTAACAGTTTTAGAAGCATTCAACTTTGATGCGCCTAAAACAAAAGAATTCAAAAATGTAATGAGCAACTTAGAACTTTCTAAGAAAGTTTTATTCATCGTTGATACTGTAGACAGCAACGTTGAATTATCAGCTCGTAACATTCCAGGTGTTAAAGTTATCGACGCTCAAAGCTTAAACGTATTAGATATCTTAGATTCTAGTAAAGTCGTAATAACTAAAGCAGCAGTGGATAAAGTAGAGGAGGTGCTCGCATAATGGAAGCAAGAGATGTTATTAAGCGCCCCGTAATCACAGAAAAATCTTCATCAGATATGGCTTTAGATAAATACACATTTGATGTAGATACACGTGCAAACAAAACACAAGTAAAAATCGCAATCGAAGAAATTTTCGACGTGAAAGTTGATACAGTAAATATCATGAACGTTAAAGCAAAAGCTAAACGTGTTGGTCGTTACAATGGTTTCACTAACAAACGTCGTAAAGCAATCGTAACTCTAAAAGAAGGTTCTTCAATAGACCTATTTAACTAAAAACAATTACCATTAAGGAGGTAAAACGACAATGGCTCTTAAAAAGTATAAGCCAATTACAAATGGTCGTCGTAATATGACATCTTCAGACTTCGCTGAAATTACATCAACGACTCCTGAAAAGTCTTTATTACAACCGCTTCCGAGAAAAGCGGGACGTAACAACCAAGGTAAATTGACAGTTCGTCACAGAGGTGGCGGTCATAAACGTCAATACCGTGTAATTGATTTCAAACGTAACAAAGATGGAATTCCTGCTAAAGTAGCAACTATCGAGTATGATCCAAACCGTTCAGCTAATATCGCATTATTAGTATACGCAGATGGTGAAAAAAGATATATCATTGCTCCTAAAGGATTAAAAGTAGGACAAGAAGTATTCAATGGTCCAGATGCAGATATCAAAGTAGGTAATGCATTAGCATTAACTGATATCCCAGTTGGTACTACAATTCACAACATCGAATTAAAACCAGGTAAAGGTGGACAATTAGTCCGTTCAGCTGGTACAAGTGCTCAAGTACTTGGTAAAGAAGGTAAATACGTACTAGTTCGTCTTAAATCAGGTGAAGTTCGTATGATCTTATCTACTTGTCGTGCAACAATCGGTCAAGTTGGTAACGAACAACACGAATTAATCACAATTGGTAAAGCTGGTCGTTCTAGATGGATGGGTAAACGTCCTACAGTTCGTGGTTCTGTAATGAACCCTAACGATCACCCTCACGGTGGTGGTGAAGGTCGTACACCAATCGGTCTTAAATCACCAATGTCTCCATGGGGCAAACCAACACTTGGTAAGAAAACTCGTAAACAAAACCAACGTTCATCTAAATTTATCGTTCGTGGTCGTAAGAAAAAATAATAATACCTTATTTACGTGTGCGGCTTAGATGCCGCGCGCATTAAATAAGAAGGGAGGCGCCATAATGGCTCGTAGTCTTAAAAAAGGACCTTTCGTTGATGATCATTTAATGAAAAAAGTTGAAGCTCAAAACGAAGGTGAAAAAAAATCAGTTATTAAAACATGGTCTCGTCGTTCAACAGTATTTCCTAACTTCATCGGACATACAATAGCAGTATATGATGGTCGTAAACATGTGCCAGTTTTCATTACTGAAGATATGGTTGGACATAAATTAGGAGAGTTTGCACCTACACGTACTTATAAAGGTCATGCTGCAGACGACAAAAAGACTAAACGCTAATTTCTAAAAAGAGGAGGAAGTCACAATGGAAGCAAAAGCGGTTGCTAGAACAATAAGAATCGCACCTCGTAAAGTGAGATTAGTTTTAGATCTTATTAGAGGTAAAGAAGTGGCAGAAGCAATTGCCATCTTAAAATTAACAAACAAAGCAACATCACCTGTTGTTGAAAAATTATTAATGTCAGCATTAGCAAATGCAGAACATAACTATGATTTAAATCCTGACACATTAGTAGTAAAAGAAGCTTACGCTAATGAAGGACCTACATTGAAACGTTTCCGTCCACGTGCACAAGGTCGTGCAAGTGCGATTAACAAACGTACTAGCCACATTACAATCGTAGTTGGCGAAAAAGAAGCTAAAGAAGTTAAAGAAGCATAATTAACTAAATCATTAAGGAGGGAATATAGTGGGTCAAAAAATTAATCCAATCGGACTTCGTGTCGGTGTAATTCGTGACTGGGAAGCAAAGTGGTATGCAGGTAAAGACTTCGCAACACTTTTACATGAAGACTTAAAAGTTCGTAAATATATCGCAGAAGCATTAAAAGAAGCTTCAGTTTCAAGTGTTGAAATTGAACGTGCAGCAAACCGTATCAATATCGCTATCCACACTGGTAAACCAGGTATGGTTATTGGTAAAGGCGGTTCAGAAATTGAAAAATTACGTAACAAATTAAACGCATTGACTAACAAAAAAGTACACATCAACGTTATCGAAATCAAAAAAGTTGATTTAGATGCAACATTGGTAGCAAATAACATTGCTCGTCAATTAGAAAACCGTGTATCTTTCCGTCGTGCTCAAAAACAAGCTATCCAACGTGCAATGAAATTGGGAGCTAAAGGTATCAAAACTCAAGTATCTGGTCGTTTAGGTGGCGCAGATATCGCTCGTGCAGAACAATATTCAGAAGGAACTGTTCCACTTCATACATTACGTGCAGACATTGATTTCGCACATGAAGAAGCCGACACTACTTACGGTAAATTAGGTGTTAAAGTATGGATCTACCGTGGAGAAGTTCTTCCTACAAAGAAGTCTAGTGAAGGAGGAAAATAATAATGTTATTACCAAAGCGTGTTAAATTCCGTCGTCAACATCGTCCAAAAACAACTGGTCGTTCAAAAGGCGGAAATGAAGTAACATTTGGTGAGTACGGTTTACAAGCTCAAACAGCAGCTTGGATTACTTCTCGTCAAATCGAATCAGCTCGTATCGCAATGACACGTTACATGAAACGTGGCGGAAAAGTATGGATCAAAATATTCCCACATACACCATATACTAAAAAACCTTTAGAAGTACGTATGGGTTCAGGTAAAGGTGCAGTTGAAGGATGGGTAGCAGTAGTTAAACCAGGACGTATCTTGTTCGAAGTTGCAGGTGTTCAAGAAGAAGTTGCACGTGAAGCATTACGTCTTGCAGCACACAAACTTCCAGTTAAATCTAAGTTTGTAAAACGTGAAGAATTGGGTGGTGACACAAATGAAAGCTAAGGATATCAGAAATTTAACCACTACTGAAATTGAAAAAGAAATCAAAGAAGCTAAAGAGCAATTATTCAACTTACGCTTTCAGTTAGCAACTGGTCAACTTGAAGAGACTGCTAACATTCGAAAAGTTAAAAAGACGATTGCACGTCTAAAAACAATCGTTCGCGAAAGAGAAATCGAAGAAGAGAAAGCAGCAGATAATAAATAATCAAGTAGAGGAGGTTCATTACTGTGAGTGAAAGAAATGACCGCAAAGTTTACGTTGGTAAAGTAGTTTCAGATAAAATGGATAAAACTATTACAGTAGTTGTTGAAACATACAAAACTCATAAATTATATGGTAAACGCGTAAAATATTCAAAAAAATATAAAACGCATGATGAAAACAATTCAGCAAAAATGGGCGATATCGTTAAGATTGCAGAAACACGTCCTTTATCATCAACTAAACGTTTCCGTCTAGTTGAAATCGTTGAAGAATCAGTAATTATTTAATAGAAGTATAAAGATAAGGGAGGTCAAACAAAGATGATCCAACAAGAAACACGTTTAAAAGTAGCAGACAACTCTGGTGCTCGTGAAGTATTAACAATTAAAGTTTTAGGCGGATCTGGTCGTAAGACAGCTAACATTGGTGATGTAATCGTCGTTACTGTTAAAAATGCTACACCAGGTGGCGTTGTTAAAAAAGGTGAAGTTGTTAAAGCTGTTGTTGTACGTACTAAATCAGGTGTACGTCGTGAAGATGGCTCTTACATCAAATTTGACGAAAATGCATGTGTAATCATCCGTGATGACAAAGGTCCACGTGGTACACGTATATTCGGTCCTGTAGCGCGTGAATTACGTGAAGGTAACTTCATGAAGATCGTTTCTCTAGCGCCAGAGGTACTTTAATCTATAATGATAAAAAACAAAATTCCTAAGGAGGTGCCTACACATGCACGTACGTAAAGGTGACAACGTAATCGTTATCTCAGGTAAAGATAAAGGTAAAACTGGTAAAGTTTTAGAAGCATTACCTAAGAAAGAACGCGTAGTTGTAGAAGGTGTTAACATCATTAAAAAACACCAAAAACCAACTCAGTTCAATCCAGAAGGTGGTATCTTAGAAACAGAAGGTACTATCCACGTATCAAACGTTCAATTACTTGATCCTAAGACAAATGAGCCAACTCGTGTTGGATTCAAAGTAGTAGATGGTAAAAAAGTTCGTATCGCTAAAAAATCTGGCGAAGAAATCAAATCATCAAAAGAATAATTATTAAGTGAAAGGAGGATCCACTTTGACACGTTTAAAAGAAAAGTTTAATAATGAAATTTCTGCTGAGTTAGTTAAGAAATTTAACTATAGTTCAGTTATGGAAGTACCAAAAATCGAAAAAATAGTTGTAAATATGGGTATCGGTGATGCAGTTCAAAACTCTAAAGTTTTAGACTCTGCAGTTGAAGAACTTCAAGCAATCACTGGTCAAAAACCATTAGTAACTAAAGCTAAAAAATCTATTGCGACTTTCCGTCTTCGTGAAGGTATGCCAATCGGTGCAAAAGTTACATTACGTGGAGAAAGAATGTATGAATTCTTTGATAAATTAATCTCAGTTTCATTACCACGTGTACGTGACTTCCGTGGTATCTCTAAAAAAGCATTCGACGGTCGTGGAAATTACACTTTAGGTGTTAAGGAACAATTAATTTTCCCTGAAATCGACTATGATAAAGTAAGTAAAGTACGAGGAATGGATATCGTTATCGTTACAACTGCTAACACTGACGAGGAAGCTCGTGAATTGTTAACACAATTCGGTATGCCATTTCAAAAGTAATCTCTAATTATAAAGGAGGCTAATTAAGTGGCTAAAAAATCAATGATCGCTAAACAACAACGTAAACAAAAATTCGGAGTTCGTGAATACACTCGTTGTGAACGTTGTGGACGTCCACACTCAGTATATCGTAAATTCAAACTTTGCCGTATTTGTTTCCGTGAACTAGCATACAAAGGCCAAATCCCTGGCGTACGTAAAGCTAGCTGGTAAACTCAAAAGAATGAAAGGAGGAAACACAAATGACAATGTCAGATCCAATTGCAGATATGTTAACTCGCGTGCGTAACGCAAACATGGTACGTCACGAAAAATTAGAGTTACCTGCATCAAACATTAAAAAAGAAATCGCTGAAATCCTTAAAAAAGAAGGATTCGTAAAAAGCGTAGAATATATCGAAGATGATAAGCAAGGTGTTATCCGTATGTTCCTTAAATATGGTCAAAACAACGAGCGCGTTATCACAGGATTAAAACGTATTTCTAAACCAGGTTTACGTGTTTATGCTAAAGCTGACGAACTTCCAAAAGTTCTTAACGGTTTAGGTATTGCACTTGTTTCTACATCTGAAGGTGTTTTAACTGATAAAGATGCTAGACAACGTGGAATCGGTGGAGAAGTATTAGCTTATATCTGGTAATTATAAAATTATAAGGAGGTGCCCACATAATGAGCCGTGTAGGTAAGAAAATTATTGAAATCCCTTCAGACGTTACAGTTACTATCGAAGGTAACACAGTAACAGTTAAAGGATCTAAAGGTGAATTAACTAGTACTTTTAATGAAGAAATGACATATAAACAAGAGGACAACAGCTTAGAAGTTGTACGTCCATCTGACTCTAAAGAACATAAAACAATCCATGGTACAACTCGTGCGTTAATCGCTAACATGATTGAAGGTGTATCTAAAGGTTTCGAGAAAAACTTAGAACTTATTGGTGTTGGTTACCGTGCCCAAATGCAAGGTAAAAATATCATCTTAAACGTTGGTTATTCTCACCCTGTAGAAATCGTTGCTGAAGATGGAATCACATTATCAGTAGAGAAAAACACTAAAGTTAAAGTAGAAGGTATTTCAAAAGAACGTGTTGGTGCAATTGCATCTTATATCCGTTCAATCCGTCCACCAGAACCTTACAAAGGTAAAGGTATTCGTTACGAAGGCGAATATGTTCGTCGTAAAGAAGGTAAAACTGGTAAGTAATCATTAAGATAAGAAAGGAGCACTAACATGATCGCTAAAATCGACAAAAATAAAGTTCGTTTGAAAAGACATGCTCGCGTACGTGCTAAATTAGCTGGAACAAGCGAAAAGCCACGTTTAAACGTATATCGTTCAAACAAACATATTTATGCTCAAGTAATTGATGACTTAAACGGTGTAACAATCGCTCAAGCATCAACTGTAGATAAAGAATTTAACCTAGAGCAATCAGGTAATGTAGAAGCAGCTGCTAAAGTAGGCGAAATCGTTGCAAAACGTGCCGCTGAAAAAGGCGTTGACGCTGTAGTATTTGATCGTGGAGGATATTTATACCACGGACGTATCAAAGCATTAGCTGATGCAGCTCGTGAAAACGGACTTCAATTTTAATTTAAAGGAGGGACACTCATGCGTCGTAAAGAACAAGAAGTTAAAGAATTTGAAGAGCGCGTAGTTACGATTAACCGTGTAGCTAAAGTAGTTAAAGGTGGTCGTCGTTTCCGTTTTACAGCTTTAGTAGTTGTTGGAGATAAAAATGGTCGCGTAGGTTTCGGTACTGGTAAAGCTCAAGAGGTACCTGAAGCAATTAAAAAAGCAGTAGAAGATGCTAAGAAAGACTTAGTAACAGTTCCACGTGTTGAAGGAACAACTCCTCACCAAGTTATTGGACGTTTTGGTGCAGGTCGTGTTTTAATTAAACCAGCAGCACCTGGTACAGGTGTTATTGCAGGTGGACCAGTTCGTGCCGTATTAGAACTTGCTGGTATCACTGATATCTTAAGTAAATCATTAGGTTCTAACACACCAATCAACATGGTTCGTGCTACAATTGAAGGACTTAAAGAACTTAAAAATGCCGAAGAAGTAGCTAGTCTACGCGGTAAATCAGTAGAAGAATTATTAAATTAAGGAGGGAACAAACACTATGGCTAAATTAGAAATTACCCTCACTCGTAGCGTTATTGGTCGTCCTGAAACTCAACGTAAGACAGTTCAAGCGCTAGGACTTAAAAAAACAAACTCAACTGTAGTAGTTGAAGATAATCCTGCGATTCGTGGGCAAATCAACAAAGTAAGTCACTTAGTAAAAGTTACTGAAAAATAAATTCATCTAAAGTATTAAGGAGGTGCCAAAATGAAATTACATGAATTGAAACCAGTTAAAGGTGCTCGTAAAGAACGTAACCGTGTTGGTCGTGGTATGGCTACAGGTAACGGTAAAACAAGTGGCCGTGGTACTAAAGGTCAAAAAGCACGTTCAGGTGGCGGTGTTCGTTTAGGTTTCGAAGGTGGTCAATTACCATTATTCCGTCGTTTACCAAAACGTGGATTCACTAACATCAACCGTAAAGAATATGCAATTGTTAATCTTGATCAATTAAATCGTTTCGAAGATGGAACTGAAGTTACACCAGCGTTATTAGTAGAATCAGGTGTTGTTAAATCTGAAAAATCTGGCGTTAAAGTTTTAGGAAACGGTTCATTAGAAAAGAAATTAACAATAAAAGCTCATAAATTCTCAGCTTCAGCAATTGAAGCAATCGAAGGTAAGGGCGGAACGCATGAGGTGATCTAATGTTTGAAACGATCATTAGTTTTTTGAAGACTAAAGATATTCGTAACAAGATATTATTCACACTAGCAATGCTCGTTATATTTAAAGTTGGAACTTACATTCCAGCTCCTGGTGTTAATCCAGATGCTTTTAATCAAAATAAAGGTTCGCAAGGTATTACCGATTTGTTTAACACATTCGGTGGAGGTGCCTTGCAGAACTTCTCAATTTTAGCGATGGGTATTATGCCTTACATTACTGCTTCAATCGTAATGCAATTATTACAAATGGATGTTGTACCTAAGTTTACAGAGTGGTCTAAACAAGGCGAAGTTGGTCGTAAAAAGATTAATCAATTTACACGTTACTTCACAATTGTATTAGCCTTTGTTCAAGGCTTAGGTATGTCGTATTCATTTAATAATATGCTCGGTGGTAATTTAATTGAAAATACTTCAGTCTTAAATTATGTGTTAATAGCACTTGTTTTAACTGCAGGAACAGCTTTCTTAATGTGGTTAGGTGAGCAGATAACACAATTTGGTGTTGGTAATGGTATTTCTATTATTATCTTCGCTGGTATTTTATCTTCTATGCCAAACTCATTGATTCAGTTCTACCAACAAAGTTTTGTTGGTGCAGATGATACTACTATGGCTTGGTTAAAAGCGATTGGTTTATTCGTAGGTATGATTTTACTTACTGTTGGTGCAGTTTATGTACTTCAAGCAATTCGTAAAATTCCTATTCAATATGCTAAACGTCAAACTCAAGGTGCAGGTGGTTCATTATCTGCAAACGCAACATATTTACCTTTAAAAGTTAATGCAGCTGGTGTAATTCCTGTAATCTTTGCGATGGCATTCTTCATGCTTCCGAAGACATTAACATTGTTCTTCCCAGATCAAGAATGGGCGCAAACAGTTACTAATTACGCAGATCCATCTCATAATATTGGTATGATCGTATACGTTATTTTAATTATAGCTTTCGCATACTTTTATGCATTTGTTCAGGTTAATCCTGAAAAAATGGCAGAGAACTTACAAAAACAAGGTAGTTATGTACCAGGTATTAGACCTGGAGATCAAACTAAAAAATACATCACTAAAGTGCTTTATCGTTTAACGTTTGTGGGATCAATTTTCTTAGCTGTAATTTCTATTATTCCAATTTTAGCAATTAAGTTAATGAATTTACCTCAAGCAATACAAGTTGGTGGTACTAGCTTACTAATCGTTATCGGTGTTGCAATTGAAACAATGAAAACTTTAGAAGCTCAACTCAATCAACGTGAATATAGAGGCTTTAGAAGACGATAAGCAAGTAGGAGGGTTTTTATGAACATCATTTTAATGGGTTTACCTGGAGCAGGTAAAGGTACTCAAGCGAGTGAAATTGTTAAGAAATACCCTATTCCTCATATCTCAACTGGTGATATGTTCCGTAAAGCGATCAAAGAAGAGACTGACCTTGGTAAAGAGGCTAAATCTTATATGGATCGCGGGGAACTTGTACCAGATGAAGTGACTATAGGTATCGTTAGAGAAAGACTAGCTGAAGAAGATGCGAAAAAAGGATTTTTACTAGATGGTTTTCCTCGTACAGTTGAACAAGCTGATGCATTAAATGAAATTTTAAGTGACTTAGATCGTAAAGTAGATGCTGTTATCAACATCGAAGTTGCGGAAGAAGAACTTATGAATCGTTTAACTGGTAGAAGAATTTGTGAAGTATGTGGAACAACTTATCATTTAGTATTTAATCCGCCAAAAGTTGAAGGTGTTTGTGATCTTGATGGTGGTAAATTATATCAACGTGAAGATGATAACCCTGAAACAGTAGCAAATCGTTTAAGTGTTAATGTTAAACAAACTAAACCACTTTTAGATTTCTATGAAAATCAAGGTGTCCTTAAAAACATCGATGGTTCTAGACAAATTGATAATGTTACTGAAGATGTTATTCAAATTCTTGAATCATTATAGTAATGACGCTTTCACCCCGAATTCGCCTAGCTTTAGGTGATTCTTGAACGCGTGAATGCGTTCAATTTTAAGAATCAAGATAGTATTTAGGTTTTTGGAATACAATCGGAGTGATTACAAGAAGCGATAAGTATTTGAAGTGTTGTCGAATGCAAATCTTAAGTATTAAATCATCCCAATTTTATAAACCTGTGCTTATTCTATGTGATTTAATCACCTAAAGTATGTCTCTAATTTTGGACCAGGTTTTAAAACATGAAATACGTTTGTATTTCACGAGAATGAATAGAAAAAGGGGGAAATGATCATGGCTAAACAAGATGTAATCGAATTAGAAGGTACAGTATTAGATACTTTACCAAACGCTATGTTTAAAGTAGAATTAGAAAATGGACATGAAATTTTAGCACACGTTAGTGGTAAAATCCGTATGAACTATATTAGAATTCTACCTGGCGACAAAGTAACAGTTGAAATGTCTCCGTATGACCTAACACGCGGAAGAATCACTTATCGTTATAAATAATCGTCACTCCAAATACAAGGAGGTATACAAAGATGAAAGTAAGACCATCAGTAAAACCAATTTGCGAAAAATGTAAAGTTATTCGTCGTAAAGGTAAAGTAATGGTGATTTGTGAAAATCCAAAACACAAACAAAAACAAGGCTAATAAAAGAGAGGTGTAAATAAATGGCTCGTATTGCAGGTATTGACGTACCACGTGAGAAACGCGTAGTAATCTCGTTAACTTACGTATATGGTATCGGAAAAACAACAGCACAAAAAATTCTTAAAGAAGCAAACGTATCTGAAGACACACGTGTTCGCGATTTAACTGATGACGAATTAGGTCGTATCCGTGAAGTTGTAGATGGTTACAAAGTTGAAGGTGACCTTCGTCGTGAAAGAAACTTAAACATTAAACGTTTAATGGAAATCGCTTCATACCGTGGAATTCGCCACCGTCGTGGTTTACCAGTTCGTGGTCAAAACACTAAGAATAATGCGCGTACGCGTAAAGGACCAGTTAAAACAGTAGCGAACAAGAAAAAATAATAAGTAAAGGAGGCACATATAAATGGCACGTAAACAAGTTTCTCGTAAACGTAGAGTTAAAAAGAATATTGAAAGTGGTGTAGCTCACATCCGTTCAACATTCAACAATACAATCGTAACGATCACTGATGATTTCGGTAATGCATTATCATGGTCTTCAGCAGGTGCGTTAGGATTTAAAGGTTCTAAAAAATCAACACCTTTTGCAGCTCAAATGGCTTCAGAAACAGCTTCAAAAGCTGCTATGGAACACGGTTTGAAAACTGTAGAAGTAACAGTTAAAGGTCCTGGCCCAGGTCGTGAATCAGCGATCCGTGCGTTACAATCAGCTGGATTAGAAATCACAGCAATTAAAGACGTAACACCAGTTCCACATAACGGATGTCGTCCACCAAAACGTCGTCGTGTATAATTTTTGTTAGTTCTAATGTTCAAGAGTCACTGGATAGAAATTAATAAAGTTTAATCGACGTTTATAAGGAGGATATATTTAAATGATTGAAATCGAAAAACCTAGAATTGAAACAATAGAAGTTAGTGATGATTCTACATTCGGTAAGTTCGTTGTTGAACCGCTAGAACGTGGTTATGGTACAACACTAGGCAACTCCTTACGTCGTATCCTATTATCTTCATTACCAGGTGCGGCAGTTAAAAATATCGAAATTGAAGGTGTACTTCACGAATTCTCAGCAGTTGAAAATGTAGTTGAGGATGTTACTACTATCATTATGAACATCAAGAAATTAGCTATAAAAATCTACTCTGAAGAAGACAAAACACTTGAAATCGATATTAAAGATGAAGGTGAAGTTACTGCGAAAGATATCATGCATGACAGTGATGTTGAAATTTTAAATCCAGATTTAAAAATTGCAACAGTTTCTAAAGGTGGACACCTTAAGATGCGCTTAATTGCTAATAAAGGTCGCGGATATGCTTTAGCTGAACAAAATAACACAAGTGATTTGCCAATTGGTGTCATTCCAATCGACTCACTTTATTCTCCAGTAAATCGTGTGAACTATACAGTTGAAAATACACGTGTAGGGCAAAGTAGTGATTATGATAAATTAACAATCGATGTGTGGACAGATGGTTCATTATCTCCTCAAGAAGCTGTTTCTTTAGGTGCTAAAATCATGACTGAACACTTAAACATTTTTGTTAACTTAACTGATGAAGCACAAAATGCTGAAATCATGATTGAAAAAGAAGAAGATCAAAAAGAAAAAGTACTTGAAATGTCTATCGAAGAATTAGACTTATCAGTACGTTCTTATAACTGTCTAAAACGTGCAGGAATTAATTCTGTACAAGAATTAGCAGACAAATCTGAGGCAGATATGATGAAAGTTCGAAACTTAGGTCGTAAGTCTCTTGAAGAAGTTAAATATAAATTAGAAGATCTTGGTCTTGGTTTAAGAAAAGAAGACTAATAAAGGAGGTTAATTCATGGGTTACAGAAAATTAGGTCGTACTTCTGATCAACGTAAAGCAATGTTACGTGACTTAGCTACTCAACTTATCGTTTCTGAACGTATCGAGACTACAGAAGCTCGTGCTAAAGAAGTTCGTAAAGTTGTTGATAACTTAATTACTTTAGGTAAAAAAGGTGATCTAGCTTCACGTCGTAGAGCTGCTCAAACGATTCGTGACGTTAAAATCTTAGAAGATGACAAAACAATTACTGCATTACAAAAATTATTCAATGATGTTGCGCCACGCTATGAAGAGCGTCAAGGTGGATATACTCGTATCATGAAAGTTGGTCCACGTCGCGGTGACGGTGCTGAATCAGTAATTATTGAATTAGTATAATCTATTCTTTATTGGAGTGACGAAAGTCACTTCAATCATTTCTATATAAATACAATTTATTTAACACACACAAAGCAAATGAGTGCAATGATAATGTTTACCACACATAGATATTGTCTAGCTCAGAGTACTCCACCACATTTGAATGACTTATCGCGTGAACTCGTCTATGGTGGAGTGCGCGCTTTTTTATTTTAAATCCGTTTTTACGGATTTTTTTTATTGCATTTTATTTTATAATAGGTAATATGTTTAAAGTAATTAATGCTTACAATTTCGTATGTATACTGTAAAATATATAGTAATTAACTTGTTGAAGGATGAATGTTATGGTGCAGGAAAATTTGATTAGGTTCTCGAACGTTACATTTAAATATGATGAAAATGAACCAGCTGCACTTCGCGATGTTTCGTTTAATATACAAAAAGGCAAGTGGACATCCATTGTCGGGCATAATGGTTCTGGAAAGTCTACAATTGCTAAATTAATGATGGGTATTAATCAAAATTATGAAGGTGAAATCGTTGTTGATGGCATCCTACTGTCGAACGATACAATTGATGAAGTGAGAAGACATGTAGGTATTGTATTTCAAAATCCTGATAATCAATTTATTGGTTCAACAGTGGAGTATGATGTAGCATTCGGTATGGAAAATCAAAGTATAGACTATCATGTAATGCATGAAATAGTTGATGAGGTATTAACGGAAGTTGGCATGTCAGACATGAAAACATTCGAACCAAGTCATCTTTCAGGTGGACAGAAACAACGTGTCGCGATTGCAGGCATATTAGCTATGTCACCAGACATTATGATTTTAGATGAAGCGACAGCTATGCTTGATCCTGAAGGTAAAGAGAGTATTATGAACTTAATTAAATCTATTCAAAGTGAACACCACTTAACAGTTATCTCTATTACACATGATTTAGAAGAAGCTGTTAATGCTGATGAGATTATTGTGATGAATAAAGGTGAAGTTTATAAACAAGACATACCTGAAGAAATATTTAAGCAAGGTGCCTATTTAACTGAAATTGGCTTAGACTTACCTTTTGCTATGAGAATGAACTACTTGCTCAATCATAATTATGAATATACAACATTCGAACAGTTGGTGAATCGAATATGAAAATAACGTTTGATCACGTTACTTATGACTACAGTATAAAGACACCTTATCAATATAGAGCTTTAAATCAAGTTTCGACGACATTCACAGAATCTAAATTTTATGCCATTGTTGGCCAAACAGGTTCTGGTAAATCAACATTAATTCAGCACTTAAATGCTATATTAAAGCCGACAGAGGGACAATTAACAATCGGTGATACGAATATTACGAAGAAGACGAAATCAAAGAAATTAGCGCCTGTACGTAAAAAAGTAGGTATCGTCTTTCAATTTGCAGAACATCAATTATTTGAAGATACAGTTGAAAAAGATATTATTTTTGGACCGCTCAATTACGGTATGGATAAAGAAGCAGCTATTCAAAAAGCAGAATCTCTTATGGATTTGTTAAACATGGATCGTAGCATATTAAAGAAATCGCCATTTGAGCTCTCAGGTGGTCAGAAACGACGAATAGCCATTGCTGGTGTATTAGCTATGGAACCTGAAATACTTGTCCTTGATGAGCCTACAGTGGGCTTAGATCCGAAAGGACAACATGATATGATGGAACTCTTCAATGACATTCATGAAAATCTCGGTATTACGGTTATATTAATTTCACACCAAATGGATATCGTACTTAAATATGCGGATGAAGTTAAAGTCATTAAAGCTGGAGAAATCGTTGCAGAAGATAAGCCAGTTAATATTTTTACAAATAAAGAACTTCTGAATCAAACGCATCTTGAACCACCTAATATTATTAAACTTCAACAAGCAGTTGAAGCTAAATATAATATGAAGTTTGATCAAATCGCGACAAGTGAAGAGATGTTTAAAGATATGTATGAAAAGCAGGTGAAGCCTCATGACTGATAAGTTAATAATCGGGCGATACATACCTGGTAATACAATTATTCATCGATTAGATTCACGCATGAAAATGCTGTATGTATTTATATTTATGATATTAATATTCTTTTGTAATTCATGGGCATCTTATGGCTTTATGGTGTTAACCGTGTTAATCATTATGTATTTAGCACAAATAAGATTTTGGTTCTTAATTAAAGGACTAACACCTGTTATGCTGCTGTTTATTTTTACGTTCATCATGCATTTAATTGTGACGAAAGGCGGACCAGTCATTATTGATTTAAAGCTATTCACAATTGAACAAAATGGTGTTGTACAAGGTGCATTTATTGTTTTAAGACTTGCGCTTTTAGTGATGATTTCAACAATCATGACGTTAACAACAAGTCCGATAAGCTTAACAGATGCAATAGAATCAATGTTGAGACCATTAAAAAAGGCTAAGTTCCCAGTACATGAACTTGCAATGATGATGTCCATATCCCTTAGATTTATCCCAACATTAATGGATGAATTAGATAGAATCATAAAAGCACAAACATCGAGAGGATCTGACGTAACAGCAGGTAGTATATTTAACAGGTTAAAAGCTATTATTCCACTACTCATACCAATGTTCATATCGGCTTTTAAACGAGCAGATGACTTAGCAGTGGCTATGGAAGCTAGAGGTTATAATGCTTCAAATCAACGAACAACCTATCGTAAATTAAAATGGAAACTAAGAGATAGTATTGGATTCGCAACAATTATTGTTGTTGCGATAGCATTATATTTATTAAGGAATTGAGGTGCAGACTTTGAGATTGTTAGTGAAAATTTCATATCACGGTGGACAGTTTATGGGATTTCAAATTCAACATCATGAACGAACTGTGCAATATGAATTTGAGAGAATTCTAAAAAGAATGCATCAAACATTTGTAAGAATACATCCTTCAAGCAGAACCGATAAAGGCGTGCATGCTATTGAGCAGTATTTCCATTTTGATACACCATTAAATATTAAACCTGATAAATGGGAATATGCTTTTAATTCAGCATTGCCTAAAGATATACATGTACAAAGTGTAGAACAAATTGATGAAGACTTTCACTGTAGGTATGATTGTGTAGGTAAGAAATATCGTTATAAAGTTTATATCGATCCAGAAAGACATGTATTTGAACACGACACAAAAGTACAACAAAAGAAACCTGTTGATATTGATTTGATGAATCAAGCTGCACAACATTTTATAGGTACACATGACTTTACAAGTTTCTGTTCACAAAAGACTGAAGTACAAAATAAAGAACGTACAATTTATCAAAGTGAAGTCGTTAAAACTGATGACGGATTTGAATTTATCGTCACAGGATCAGGCTTTCTTTACAATATGGTAAGAGTAATGGTTGCTTATTTAATACTCGTCGGTGAAGGGAAGAGAAGCGGTGATGATATTCATCAGCTTCTAGAAGAAAAAGATCGAAACAAAGTACCACATACAGCACCAGCACATGGGCTATATTTAGAAAAAATTTACTTAGATAAAGCAGAACTTATTAATGAGTTCGGAAATGATATCAAAATATATAATAAAAAGTCTTCAGAAAATGTTTAAAACCAATTGACAAAAAGACAAATAAATTATATTATAGACAACGGTATTGTTTTATATCACCACCACGATAAGCCCCGGAATCTTATTGTGTTTTAAGATATAGAAGCAGGAATCAGACTAAGGAAATAAGATGTATGTATGAAGCTTTGGTACAGGTTAATATATACATCTTAACCCAGAACTTTTTTAAAATTTAGGAGGACACTATAATGCGTCAAACATTTATGGCTAATGAAGCAAACATCGATCGCAAATGGTACGTTGTTGATGCTGAAGGACAAACGTTAGGTCGTTTATCATCAGAAATCGCATCAATCTTACGCGGTAAACATAAAGTAACTTACACACCACACGTTGATACAGGAGATAACGTTATCATCATTAACGCTGAAAAAATCTACTTATCAGGTAATAAAGAACAAGATAAAATTTACTACCGACACTCAAATCACCCAGGTGGATTAAAATCAGTATCTGCTGGTGAATTAAAAGAGAAAAACCCAGTTCGTTTATTAGAAACATCTATCAAAGGTATGTTACCTAAGAGCAAACTTGGTGAAAAACAAGGTAAAAAATTATTCGTATATGCTGGTGCAGAGCATCCACATGCTGCACAACAACCTGAAAACTACGAGTTACGTGGTTAATTAAGAGGAGGATACTACATTGGCACAAGTTGAATATAAAGGCACAGGTCGTCGTAAACATTCAGTAGCACGTGTACGTTTAGTACCTGGTGAAGGTAACGTAACAATTAACAAACGTGACGTACGTGACTACTTACCATTTGAATCATTAATTTTAGATTTAAACCAACCATTTGATGTAACTGAAACAAAAGGTAACTACGATGTTTTAGTAAACGTTCAAGGTGGAGGTTTCACTGGACAAGCACAAGCTATCCGTCACGGAATTGCACGTGCATTGTTAGAAGCAGATCCAGAATACCGTGGATCATTAAAACGCGCTGGATTACTTACACGTGACCCACGTATGAAAGAACGTAAGAAACCTGGTCTTAAAGGTGCTCGTCGTTCACCACAATTCTCAAAACGTTAATATGCCAAAGTTGTTGCGAACTTGTTCGCTTACAAATTTGTGTTCAATTGAATCAACGTTTAAAGCACTCTTTGGATTATTCCAAAGAGTGCTTTTTTGTGGTTTTATTGATGTATTCAATTACCTTTTAGTTACCCCTAGGGGAACTATTTTGTGTGAAGCTTGCTTAAAAATCAATGATATGAAACTGTTTGAAACTATATGAAATGACCTGGTTTTTCTCTGGTATTTATACATATTACATATTTTTTGAATGTGTATATACTTATTGAATATTAAATTAACTTCCTTCCTATAATTTCTGTACAAATTTAATAGATAATATTTCTCTATTATTTTATATGATGTATGTATGGAGGGATGGTATGAAATATTTTGGCGATGCATCATTGTGTTATAGTAATTCTTTGTTGATGTTATTGGAATCATATGGATATGAATACACTATTGAGTACATTGAAGCTATTATGTCTATGGGAAATGGAGCGACTTTAATTAACAATAACTCACAATATCCATTGGTATATTTTGATAATGGATTACCTGATAAATCAATTTCCAATACTCTGAATATTTTGGGGTATGGTTTTGAGGAATTTTATGTAGAAGATATTGAGGTAAATGTTTTAGAAGAAGTAATACACAAACTCAATAAATATTTGGAAAATGGAAGTGTAATTGCTGGGCCAATAGATATGGGGTATTTAAAATATAATCCAAATCATAGTAATTTATTAGGTGTCGATCACTTTGTATGTATAACGAAATTTGTAAAAAGTAATATCTATTTACATGATCCGGCAGGATTTCCATTTATGAAAGTGCCTCTTAAAGAGTTTATTAAATCTTGGGAAGCTAAAAATATTGAATATAAACGTGGATCTTTTTCAATGTGGGGCAACTTAAAAAAAGTATCAGAACCTTGTGATAGAAAGATATATAATTCGGTAATAAGTATTATCAAAACTAGATATATGCATAGTGAAGAAAATGTAATAGAAAATTATGCAGAAGCAATATTTCAAAATGGTCTAAATGAAATGCAAGAAGAAATGCATAAATACTTTAGTTTTAGATTGGCATCTGTTAGAAATCTTTATATAAGTAATTTTTTAAGAGAATTTGATAAAGAGAAGGCATTGATTAAAGAAAAGATAGCAATCAATTTTAGTAAAGCACATATTGAAAGTGTGAATAAAGAGTTCAAGAAATTATCAAATACTTTAAAAGAAATATCAATATTAGATAATAAGTTTAAACAGTTATGTATTAATTAGGAGGAGGAAAAACTATGAATGAAATATTAAAAACAGAATTAGGTAATGTACAGAAAGTTCAAATAGATAAGCTTCATTTAATTTATTCAGAGATTGACAATAGCATAGAAGATCAGCAGAAAGGTTGGCCGGAATTTGAAGCGAAATTTCCATCTCTTACAGGGCGTAAGCTTTTAGGTTTAGATTATGGTGAAAAAAACAAATATCGAATGTGTTCGATTGTTAAAGAAGAAGATAATGGAGATACATTTGGATTTAAAACTTTTATGTTTGAAGGAGGTACTTTTATGAGATTACGTTTAAATTATGAGCCTCCTGAACTTTATGAGAAAATAGGTCCTGCATATAAATTGCTTATAAGTAACTATGATCAACAAATTGATTGGTCATTACCCTTCATTGAACAGTATAAAGCTAGAAATATTCTTGATATAATGGTACCAGTTAAACAATAAAATAGATTAAGCAAGGAGATTGTTTATGGTAATCATTAAATCATTTAACGATACCATTCGTTATATTGAAAATGTTCTTGATGATGAAATTGATGAAGCTGAAATTACTCGATTATCAACTTATTCTTATGCTATGTTCAGTAGATTATTTTCAATTTTAACGAATATGACTTTATCTGAATATATGCGATTAAGAAAATTGTCTAAAGCTGCAATAGAAATAAGGAGTTCAGATATAAAAATAATTGATGTAGCCATAAAATATGGTTATGAATCTTCTGATGCTTTCACTCATGCGTTTAAATTATTTCATGGTGTTACACCGAGTGACGTTAGAAGAGGTTTAGCTTATAAAGTCATATCACCTATACAATTATCCCTCAGTGTTAGAGGTGGTAAAGACATGGAGGTTACTATCCAAAGAAAAAAATCAATTTATGTTTGTGGCGTTCTTTTAGAAAATATTGATGCTGAACAATGTTCAAATGCATGGTTAGAGCTATATAAAAGATATAGTCATAAAGAATTATCTCATTTTGGTAATGGAAAATCATATGGAGTATGCTTGATAACAAATGAAGCGAATAAATTAAATTATATGGCTTCATATGATATTAGAAAGAGTGAGATTGATAAAAAAATGAATTTAGATTTTATGGAAATTGAAGAAACAGAATATGCTATTATTAAATTAAAAGGCAAAGTTCCAGAATGTATACAAGAAGGCTGGAAATACGCAATGGAAGTTTTCTTTCCTGAAGAAGGATACCGTCATTCTGGCAAACCAGATTTAGAAGTATATTTTGAAGGAGATATGAAAAAAGAAAATTATAGTATGGAACTTTGGATTCCAGTTGAAAAAGAAAATTGAAATAACCACCGGCCAGCAGTTTATTTAGTTACCCTTTAGTTACCCCTGAGTGATATTTGGCGCTATTCTATGCAATCGAAAAAATCAGAAATCCTTTAATATCAATGCTTACGATAGTCTATACAACTGTACGAAATCCTAAAGTTTTTTGAACGTAAGAAACCTGGTCTTAAAGGTGCTCGTCGTTCACCACAATTCTCAAAACGTTAATATATTTCAAATATATCAAGGTTTCAACACTTCTCGAACAACTTCGAGGAGTGTTTTTTTATGTAATGGTATAATATATTCCATAACCTTATAGACTAAAAGGGGTTTTTTCGATGTATAAACATATTTTATTTGATTTGGACAATACGTTATTAGATTTTAATGCTGGTGAAAGGGAAGGGATTATGGCGGTTTTTGAATCTGAGGGTATTGTGTTTAATGAATTGAATTTTAAACAGTATCAGGATATTAACAAGCGTTTATGGTTAGAGCTTGAGCAGGGCAAGGTTTCTAAGGATGAAGTGTTAACGACTCGCTTTAAAGAGTTTTTTGAGCTATTTGATTTAAATGTTGATGCGCGTGCTAAAGAGGCTATTTTTAGAAAGACATTGAATGATAATCATGAGCTGGTTGATGGTGGGAAAGATATATTAAGTTATTTGAAAGAAGCGGGTTATCATCTTTATAGTGCTTCTAATGGTGTTTATAATACTCAGATGAAACGCATGAATGACGCAGGTATTTTTGATTATTTTGATGATCATTTTATTTCAGAGAAAATTGGATTTGAAAAGCCTCATAAACAATTTTTTGATCATTGTTTAAATGTTATTAAAGACGATGATGTGTCACATTATTTAATGATAGGAGATACGTTAACATCTGATATTGCTGGTGCTAATGAATATGGTATTGATTCATGTTACTTTGACCATCAAAATCTTGGTAACGGCGATCTTGCGACATATGTTATTAATCATTTAGAAGCGTTAAAGGATATATTGAAATAAGCTGAGACGTATTGTCTCAGCTTTTATTGTGCTTATATTTAGTTCTCTTCGTTGATATACATTCTATAATAGAATCCTTGTTTCTCTATAAGTGTATCGTGATTACCAGATTCTATAATGCCTTCTTTTGTTAGGACGTATATGTTATCTGCATTTCGAATTGTTGATAATCGATGGGCGATGACGATAGTTGTGCGATTGAGTGTCAGTTGTTCCAATGATTGTTGAACGACTTTCTCACTTAAATTATCTAAAGAACTTGTGGCTTCATCTAAGATGACGACTTCTGGGTTTTTTAAAAACATTCTTGCGATACTAAGTCTTTGCTTTTGACCGCCAGAAAGTTTAGCACCTTTTTCACCAATTTGTGTGTGATAACCATTTGGCAGTTGTTGAATAAATTCATGTGCATTGGCTAATTTAGATGCATGAATAATTTCATCCATTGAAGCTTCAGGATTACCATATTTAATATTCTCATAAACTGTACTAGAGAATATATAGACATCTTGTTGAACGATACCTATTTTTTGTCTGAGTTCTTCAAGAGGCATCGTTCTAATATCTTGATGATTAATCTTTATGGATCCTGATGTAACATCGTAAAATCTTGGTAGCAGATTGGCGATTGTTGATTTACCTGAACCTGATGGGCCAACTATCGCAATATATGCACCGTGTTCGATTGTTAAATTTAAATTATGGATAATATATTCTTGGTCATATTGAAAGTAAACATGGTCAAATTGAATAGCACCGATTGAATGTCGTGTTTGTTGTTGGTGAGTATTCTCTGATGTTATATCCGGTTTAAGTTGCATTAATTTAAAGAAGCGGTTAAAACCTGAAATACCTTCATTATATTGAACAGACAGCTTAACAAGTACTTCAATAGGTGTTGCGATATTACCTACATAAAGTACAAATGCTAACAAATCCCCGATAGAAATTTCTTTTTTCATAATTAGTAATGCACCGAGCACAATGATGATGACAGGCATTGCTTGAATAATTGACCCTATAATCTCATTATATAGAGCTTCATATTTATGAACTTTCTTTTTAATTTCAATTGCTTTTTTATTAAGTGATTTATACTGATTACTTTCAAATGATTCATTCGTAAATGATTTTGTAACTTTAATTCCTGATATCGTATTTTCTAAAAATCCATGAATTTCAGCATTGGTAGCTTTATCTTGTTCATAGATAGAAGAGAGCTTTTTGATGTAATACCAATAAACCACAATCATAATAGGAATAAATAGCATCATCACAATTGTTAATTCTACATTGATATACAAGAGAATGACGACAGCACCTATAAAACGAATAATGTACATTAAGATATCTTCAGGACCGTGATGATATAACTCTGATAAGTTCTCAAGATCACCCGTTAATCTCGACATCAAACCACCCGTACTATTTCGGTCGAAAAAGTGATGAGGTTGGCTTTGAATATGTTCATATAACTCTTCGCTCATATCTTTCTCCATCTTTGCACCCATAACATGACCATAATAATCTATAAAAATATGGCACAAAAATTGAATCAATATGAGCAATACCATAGCAGCACCTAGTAAGTAAATTTCTTTAACATGCACTTCAGAGAAATGTTGAATTAAATTCTCTGTGATATAACGAATAATCAATGGTATTACAAGCGTTATAACCGTAACAAGTAATGAACAAATTAAAGTTAAACCGAAAATTCGTTTATAAGGTCTGTAGTATGATATGAATTTTTTAAATTTCACAATAATAGCTCCTTAAGTTTTATTGGTGTCGTTTACCAATAAACTTAATACATTTCACTTAAAGGTAAACGACCTCAGTGGCAGTAGTTAAAAGGATACGATTATTATTTTTTCTCATGGTAATCTTCCTCTCTAGTGTAAAATTACAGTAAAGACTGTTACTGAGAGTATAAGTTAAAATCGAATAAAACACAACGCGGATGAGAATTATAAATATATGACTCATTTTTATCGAAAAACGATAATTTTTATTGATAAACAATAAAAAAGGTGTTAAACTTTTATTGAAAAACGATAAAAGGGTGAGATTTCGATGAGTAAAATTAGTAATACTGAAAAACGTAGTTATTTGATTACATTAATAGCGATGATCATACATGCTTTGTTAGTAGTTGTTAATCTTGTGGTTTTCTTTAGAAAAGTACCTTTGAGTACTGCATTTGATATAAAGAGTGGCGTATTATACTACATGATATGTTTTATTATTCAAGCACTGTTGTTAATTGCTTTCTTTATATTCGTGTTGAGCTTTATAAAGAACATCAACAAAAAGGATTTCTTTAATTCAGGAAATTATAATAAAATATTCTTTTCTTCAATCATTATTATGGTATATGGTACATTAAACTCAATGAAGAGTTTAATTGGTGTTGACGTCACATATAAAGAATTATTAAGTACTACTCCTTATACAACGGTATTATTGCTGAGTATCTCTTTAATGATGTTAAACTTCTTAACAATTTATAATGAATCTGAATCAATGAAAGAAGAACATGATTTGACTGTTTAAGGGTGACAAGATGATAAAAATTAAATTAGATGAAATATTAAAAGAGAGACATGTTTCTCTGACTGAACTTGCTCAAGAGGTAGATATTACGATTGCAAATTTATCTATTTTAAAGACTGGAAAAGCTAAAGCGGTTAGATTTAGTACGCTAGAAGCAATTTGTGAATACTTGGATTGTCAGCCTGGTGACATCATGGTTTATGAAAAGGATGCAGAGTAAAATTAAACTTTGTTATTTTTGCACTTGAATCATATATAGCGTATTCTAAATGTAATAAATGAATGAAGGTGATATATATGATTGAAAAGTTACATCAAGTCATGTTATACGTTGATGATCAAGAAAAGGCTGTTGAATTTTGGAAAGATGTAATGAACTTTGTTGTGAAGTCAGAAGATGAGTTGCCTGAAGGTTTCAAGTCTGTAGAAATTGCACCTAGTGAAGAGGCTGAAACGTCATTTGTATTATTTGATAAAGCTTTTATTGAAAAGTACAGTCCTGAAGTGAGTTTAGAAACACCTTCTTTAATGTTTAAAGCTTCGAATTTTGATGAATTATATAAGTCGTTAAAAGAACAAGGATTAACTGGTCATGATATTATAGAAATGCCTGAGGGTAGAGTATTTAATTTTCATGATAAGCAAGGTAATTATTTTGCAATTACTGAGTAAAAACGGAGGGAATTGAAATGATAGAATCACAGTTCCGAATTTCTTATAGTATGTTATCTGATGTTGTCAAAGATATAGATGAGAAACAAGCGGATTTTCAACTGGAGTTAGAGAAAAACAATATTAAATGGCAACTTGGTCACGTAATTGTGGCAAATGAATCATTTGTCTTTGGTACAAGTGAAGAAGGTAATATACTCGGTGAAAAGTTAGGTAAATCATTCTCACCAGGTACTTCACCACAAGATTTTACAGGTGTAGAACCAACTTTCCAAGAATTAAAAGGTATATTAAATCAACAACTAGAAAGAATATTAAATGCACTTGATGAACAAATGGACAAATCAAGAAAAGCACCGATAGCAAATATGGATACTTTTGCAGAAACAATTTCATTTGGCATATTGCACACGAATTATCATACTGGTCAAATTAAGTTGATGAAATCAATGTTAGATAAATTAGATCAAGGCGTATAAAAATATTGAGAGAAAAGAAACGTTTAAGTTTCTTTTCTCTCTTTTTCATTAGAACAGTCAAAGCATAATAATGCTTTGTCTTCTTGCACAACACCTTCTATAAAGCCACTATTACAATAAATATCTGTTTGGCATTTTGCACATTTACCTACGAATTCTTTTTCCATAGAATCACACCTTAAAATTCATTTTATGTACTTAAAAGTGATATGATAATTATGTATATACTAACATATTTTTATGGAGTGATAGAAATGGCTTTAGAGATGAAACCAAATTGCGAAAAATGCGGATATGAATTTCATAAGAAAAGTAATGCTTTTATATGTGTACAAGAAACAACATACTGTAGAGAATGTGCGGAAAATTTATATTATGTATGTCCAAAATGTAATGGGGAACTTGTCGTTCGTCCGAAAGCAAAAGCTGATACTAAAACTGTAATGGGAGACCGATAATAATAAATGAGGTGATGGATTGAATATTCGAAGATTACAACTCAATGAGATAGAGAAAGTTGTTGCTGTATTTGATGACTATCGTGTTCATTTTGGTCAACAATCAGATATAAAGGCGACGTATGAATTTATATATAGAAATGTTTCTCGTGAAGATGCTGTTATATTTATAGCTGAAGCGAATGAGCAAGTGATAGGATTTGTACAACTATACAAGATGTTGTCATCGATGAAAATGTCAAACCTACTTATTATTAATGATTTATTTTTAACAGCAGATGCGAGAGGTCAACGAATTGGTGAGCAATTAATGAATCAAGCATTTACTTATGGGAAAGAAAATGGATATGAGACAATATATTTAGAAACCGAAAAATCAAATATAGCTGGTAATCGTTTATATCAAAAATTAGGCATGCAAATCGATGATGAACATAACTATTATCATAAACATTTATAAACAAGAGGTGACTTTTAGATGAAAGCAATTGGGTTTAGTAACAGTTTTGATTTGAAAGTATCAAATGAATTTGAAGAAAGAGATATACCAGTTCCAGAAGCTAAAGGAAGAAATATTTTAGTGAATGTGAAGGCTGCGAGTATAAATCCTATAGATACGAAATCAAGAAATACATCTGATGGGGAATTTAAAATATTAGGGTATGATGCAGTAGGTGTCGTAGAAGCGGTTGGAGAAGAAGTAGAATTATTCCACGTAGGTGATGAAGTATATTATTCTGGCACAAATACGAAACAAGGGTCGAATGCAGAGTATCAATTAGTTGATGAACGACTTGTTAGCATTAAACCAGAACACTTATCTTACGTTGAATCAGCAGCTTTACCTTTAACTGCACTAACGTCATTTGAAGCATTATTAGAAGGACTAAACATTTCATCTAACCCGGAAGATAATAAAGATAAGAAGTTACTAATTATTAATGGTGCAGGTGGTGTAGGTTCTGTCGCAACTCAAATTGCGAAGCATTTGGGGCTAACAGTTATCACGACAGCATCTCGTAAAGAAACAAGAAGATGGTCAGAGAAAATGGGTGCTGACATCGTGCTCAATCATAAACACCACTTACCAGATGAATTAAGAGCACATAAAATTAATCAAGTAGATTATATCTTTAATACACATAGTAGCGATGCATACTTTAATGTCATGGCAGAAATGATTAAGCCAAGAGGAAAAATCGTAGCACTTGTTAATTTTATGGATAAAGTAGATTTAAATTTATTAAAAGATAAAAGTGTGACATTCTCATTTGAGTTTATGTTTACTAGACCAAAATATGAAACAGACGACATGATCGCACATCATGAATATTTAAGAAAGTTAACATATTTATTGGATAGAGGAACGATTAAAACGACAGTAAATAAGACACTAAAAGGATTAAGTGTAGAAACAATTACAGAAGCACATCGTTTAATAGAAGAAGGAAAAAGTATTGGTAAAATAGTAATAGAATATTAAGAGTATTATTAGAGATGACATTACGAACACTTCTGGTCAAACTTGTTCATAACGGCTGCGTTAATTACAAAAGTCGCAACAACTGTAACTAACGGCGCCGTCACTACTTAAAATAAACTACAAAAAAAGCACAACCTCACGAGAGGTTGTGCTTTTCTACATCTTAATAGTCGTTTTCGTTTGCGATACGTCTTAAGTGTGGATATTTAGAACGTATTACATATACAAGTAATGTTAGTGCTGCGAATACAATTGCGATAAGTCCGATTATAAGCATTGATTGTCCATAAGTTACGTCACTAGTGAAGTTAAAGATATTCTCTCTTAATGCTTTAATTACATAACTCATTGGAGAGAATGGGTGTAAGTCTTGGAAGAACTTACCTGATAATTCTATTGGGAATGTACCTTCACTTGATCCTAATTGTAAGATTAATAGTATAATCGCTAAGAATTTACCGATATTACCTAATACAACTGTTAGGAATGTCACAATCATATATGCTGCAATACTCCATAAGATGAGTGTTAAAGTGAAGTGTCCTGGATTAGCGATATCAATTTCAAATCCGTATAAACATAGTACCGCTAATGCTAATGCTGATCCTAAAGCTTGCATCATGAATATTGCAAACTTACTTAACCACCATTTGAATCCCGTAGAATCACCAATTCGTTTATCAATAGGGTAAACTGCTGAGAATGCAACTGCACCTACATATAAACTTAATGATAGGATATATGGTGCAAAGCTTTGACCATAGTTATTAACTTCTGTTAAATCATCTTCGTTTGATACGACTGGATTATTGATTGCTTTAACATTTTTATCTTCAAAGTATTTATCATCTGATTGCTTAATAGCTTTATCAATATTTGCTTTTAATTTGTCATTGTTAGCTTGTAAATCACTTAAACCTTGAGATACTTTCATACTGCCTTGTAAAAGTTGTTGTCCTTCTGCGCCAGCCATTGGAGCAAGTTGTTCTAATCCAGATTCAACTTGTTTATTACCATCAATCAGTTGAGATTCTGCATCTGACATTTGTCCAAGTGCTTTAGAAGTATCTTTATAACCATCTGTTAATTTATTCATACCTTTAAATGATTCTGAAATGTATTTCTCACGAACAGATTCACTTAAATTATCTTCAACAGCTGTAATAGCTTTAGATGCGATTTGTGAACCAGTGTAACTATAACCAGGGTTCGTTTTGACATTTAAGTCGATTTTTTTAGGATTTTTATCTAACATAGAACCTGCATTTTTAGTCGTTTCAGCTGGTATTGAAATGACAGCATAAGATTCACCATGTTCTAAATGTTTGTCTGCAGTTTCTTGAGAAACAAATTCCCATTTAAATTTATCATTGTCTTTTAATTTATCTACTACGTCTTTACCGATGTCTGCCTTTTCACCATTGATTTTTCCACCGTTATCGCTATTCACTACAGATATCTTTAATGAATCCGTCTTTCCGTATGGATCCCATAAAGAACCTACAAATACTGAACTATAAATAAGTGGAATAAGCATAATTGCTATAAGTGATACGAGTAGAAACTTATGTGTCCATAAATTTTTTATATCATCAAACATGATTAACATTGTCCTTTCCTGTTATAAGTTTATTAGCTTTCTCTAATTGTTTAACAAACGTTATAATCTCTTCGTTTGAAAAGTGAGAAGACAATTTACGATTAAATGTTTCGTAAATAACATCTTCAGTACGCTTTACAAGTTCTAAACCTTTATCTGTTAGCAAAACAGATTTCTCTCTCTTATCTTCGCCTTGCTGAATAGCAATGAGGTCTAGATGCTTTAATTTATTAATCCTGTTTGATATAGCAGTCTTAAAGACGCCTTGTTTAGCAGCAATAAAACTGTATGTGCATCTAGGAAAATCTTTAATAATTTTTAAAGTTTGATATTGTTCTTTAGAAACAACTTCATCTAACCCAGAATTATTTAAAATCTTTGCAACTTCACTGTGTATATTAATGATGGATTCTTGGAATAGGTTAAAAGCTTTTTTTAATTCTTCTTCCATAATTAGTACACCTCCTGTACTTAATACAAAGAGTATAGTACACCCTATGTACTATAATTGCAAGAGGTTCAACTCAAAAAAATACAATCGTTTGCGTGTAAAGGCTTTCTTTTGAAAATAAATGGTTTATATTGTCGCGAATTATTAAAGCAATCGTTTGCATAAAATTGTTGACTTTTTAACTTTTTACACATATGATAAATCTATATTAAATTTTGAAAGCGATTACAATTATGGAGGGTTTATCTATGGCTGAAATGAAATTAGAGAATATAAAGAAGACTTACGACAAAGGTAATACTGTAGTACATGATTTTAACTTACATATAAAAGATAAAGAGTTTATTGTTTTCGTTGGTCCATCAGGGTGTGGAAAGTCTACAACTTTGAGAATGATCGCAGGATTAGAAGACATTACATCAGGAAATTTTTTAATTGATGATCGAAGAATGAATGATGTCGCACCGAAAGATAGAGATATCGCAATGGTCTTTCAAAATTATGCTTTATACCCACATATGACAGTATATGACAATATGGCATTTGGTCTTAAACTACGAAAAATGAATAAAAAAGAAATAGATAAAAGGGTTCAATACGCAGCTGAAATTCTTGGATTGAAGGAATATTTGCCAAGAAAACCTAAAGCTTTATCAGGTGGTCAAAGACAAAGGGTTGCATTAGGTCGAGCAATTGTAAGGGATGCGAAAGTATTCTTAATGGATGAGCCTTTATCTAATTTAGACGCGAAATTAAGAGTTCAAATGAGAACAGAAATATTAAAGTTGCATGAACGATTACAAACTACAACGATTTATGTCACACATGACCAAACAGAAGCTTTAACGATGGCAACACGTATTGTTGTCTTAAAAGATGGCGATATTATGCAAATAGGTACACCACGTGAAGTATATGATGCACCAGAAAATGAATTTGTTGCCCAATTCATTGGATCACCTGCAATGAATATTTTTGACGCAAAAGTTAATAAAGACGAGTTAGTGATTGGCAAACAAGTGATTAAATTAAATGAAAGTAAAGCACGCATGCTTAATCATAATGGCTATGATGGCAAGACGATACGATTCGGTATTCGACCAGAAGACATTCATGATGAACCTGTATTTATCAATGCTAATAAGGATGTAACCTTCAAGACTAAAGTACTTGTTAGTGAATTATTAGGTTCTGAAATTATGATTCACGGATTATTTAACGATGAAGAAATTTGCGCCAAGTTAGATGCTAGAACAGTGATTCATCCAAATGAAGAAATTGAGCTCGCATTAGATTTAAATAAATGTCACTTCTTTGATAAAGAAACTGGAGAAAAAATAAAAAATTAATTGATTGAGTGAATTAACAATTAATGAAAGAAGGGGATTAGATGAAACATTTAATAAAAATTTGCTCAATATTACTCGTGACATTATTGCTTGCAAGTTGTGGTCCTAATCGAACGCAAGAAGATATTGATAAAGCACTGAATGATGATGAAAAAACAGCCAAACCTAAGTCACTTACGATGTGGGTAGATGGCGATAGACAAATGGCTTTTTATAAGAAAGTAACAGAAGATTATACAAAAAAGACAGGTATTAAAGTCATTCTTAAAAATACAGCTCAAGATGATCAAGTAGATAACTTGTCACTTGATGGTCCTTCAGGTAATGGACCTGACTTATTCTTTCAACCGCATGACCGTGCAGGAGATGCTTATTTACAAGGATTAGCGGCAGAAATTGATTTTACAGATGAAGAATTAAAAGGTTATTCCAAAGAAGCATTACAAGCTTTAAATTATGAAGGTAAACAGTTAGCATTACCCGTTATCGTAGAATCAACGGCTGTTGTCTATAACAAGAAACTCGTTAAGACACCACCAAAGACGATGGATGATGTTGAAAAAATCGCAAAAGATGTAACTGACAAAGATAAAAAGCAATATGGATTTATGTTTGATGCAAAGAACTTCTACTTTAATTATCCATTTTTATTCTCACAAGGCGGATACATATTTAAAGAAGAAAAAGATGGATTTAATACAAATGATGTAGCAGTAAATGATCCATCTGTCGTGAAAAATGGAGAGAGATTACAATCATGGTATGACAAAGGTTATATTACGAAGTCAGCTAATCAAGATGTAATTGTAGGACTTTTTAAAGAAGGTAAAGTAGGCATGTTTGTAACAGGTCCTTGGCAAACGAATGAGTTTAAAGAAGCACTTGGCGATGATTTCGGTACAGCAACATTCCCAACTGATAATGGTAAAGAAATGAAACCATTCCTAGGGGTAAGAGGTTGGTTTATATCCGAATATAGTGAAGAGAAATACTGGGCTAAAAACTTAATGCTGTATTTAACAAATAAAGATAATATGCAGAAATATACAGATGAAATGCAAGAAATTACAGGTCGTACAGACGTCTCTTCTAAAAATAAATTATTAAAGCCATATGAAGAACAAGCTCAAAATGCTATTCCAATGCCAAATATTCCGGAGATGAGTCAAGTATGGGATCCGATGGGAAATGCAGCGACATTTATGTCCAACGGTAAAGACCCTAAAGAAGCACTTGATGAAGCGAAAAACGGTATTGATGAACAAGTAGAAATTATGAATGCATCTAAAAAATAAAAGAAGGTGTGAAAATGAGAAATCCAAAATTAGCAGCCATGCTATCGATTATTCCAGGTATTGGCCAATTCTATAATAAAAGATATATAAAAGGTAGTATATTTATCGTATTTTTTATTAGTTTCATTTCAGTATTTTATCAATTTATGAATATTGGATTCTGGGGATTATTCACTTTAGGTACAGTTCCTAAATTAGATGATTCAAGAGTTCTATTAGCACAAGGTATCATTTCGTTATTATTAATTGCATTTGCGATCACTTTATATGTCGTGAATATCATAGATGCTTATCGTAATGCAGATCAATATAATAAAGGATTTGAAATTAAAGATCGTAAAGGTCGAATGACGGCGACATGGGATAAGACTTTCCCATATTTATTAATATCACCAGGTATCTTTTTATTAATATTTGTTGTCGTATTTCCACTTTTATTCATGTGTTTTTTAGCTTTTACAAATTATAATTTATATAATGCACCGCCTAGACATTTATTAGAATGGGTAGGATTTGATAACTTTAAATCATTAGTTACAGTACCTATTTGGAAGACAACATTCTTTAACGTATTAACTTGGACGATTGTTTGGACTTTAGTAGCGACTACTTTACAAATCGCGTTAGCGTTATTACTCGCTATTATTGTTAATCATCCACTTATTAGATTTAAAAAGCTTATTAGAACAGTATTAATCTTACCTTGGGCAGTTCCATCGTTTGTGACAATATTAATCTTTGCGGCCATTTTTAATGATGATTTTGGTTCGATTAATAATGATATCCTACAACCATTATTCGGTATTGCACCAGCATGGTTAAATGATCCATTCTGGGCAAAGGTTGCTTTAATTTTAATTCAAGTATGGCTTGGATTCCCATTTGTATTCGCTTTATTCACTGGTGTTCTACAAAGTATTTCATCAGATTGGTACGAAGCGGCAGATATGGACGGCGCATCAAGTTGGCAAAAATTTAGAAATATTACGTTTCCACATATTTTATTTGCGACTGCACCATTATTAATTATGCAATACGCAGGAAACTTTAATAACTTTAATTTAATTTACTTATTTAATAAAGGTGGTCCACCTGTTTCTGGTCAGAATGCAGGTAGTACAGATATCTTAATTTCATGGGTTTATCGATTAACATTTGATATGCAAAATTATAATATGGCTGCAACGATTTCATTAATTATCGGTGTGTTTATTGCCATTATTGCATTCTTACAATTTAGAAAGACAAGTACTTTTAAAGATGAGGGGGATATTTAATGAATAAGAAGAATAAAAATATATTAAGAGCGATTATCATGTATGGCATTTTGATTATTATGTTTATTATCATTATTTATCCATTACTGTGGACTTTAGGGTTATCACTTAACTCAGGTTCCAATCTTTATGGTTCTTCTATGATTCCGAAAGATGCATCTTTGAAAAATTATATTTATTTACTAACTGATCCATCGAGTGATTATCTCACTTGGTATAAGAATACATTAATCGTGGCAACGGCTAATGCGCTATTCTCAGTAATCTTTGTTGGTTTAACGTCATATGCATTTTCAAGATATCGTTTTGTCGGCAGAAAATACGGACTAATTGCATTTTTAATTTTACAAATGTTCCCGGTATTGATGGCAATGGTAGCAATTTATATCTTATTAAATACAATAGGCTTATTAGATTCATTATTCGGTCTTACTTTAATTTATATAGGTGGTTCCATTCCGATGAATGCTTTCTTAGTAAAAGGATATTTCGATACAATTCCTAAAGAATTAGATGAATCTGCTAAAATAGATGGTGCAGGACATATGAGAATATTTTTCACAATTATGTTACCGTTAGCTAAACCGATTCTAGCAGTTGTTGCTTTATTTAATTTTATGGGACCATTTATGGACTTTATTCTGCCAAGAATTTTATTAAGAAGTCCTGAAAAATACACACTAGCAGTCGGACTATTTAATTTTATAAATGATAAATTCGGAAACAACTTTACAGTATTTGCTGCTGGAGCAATGATGATTGCAATTCCAATCTCAATAGTATTCTTATTATTACAAAGATACTTAGTGACTGGTTTAACGGCAGGTGCTACAAAAGGATAATAAAGGAGTGATCTCGTGGTTACAATAAAAGATGTTGCGAAAGAAGCAAATGTTGCACCATCAACAGTATCAAGAGTAATTAGTGGACATAAAAGTATAAGTGAAAAGACATCAAAGAAAGTTAAAGCTGTGATGAAGCAATTGGGCTATCAACCTAATATTGCCGCGAGAACACTTGTAACACAAAAATCTAAAACGATTGGTTTAATTTTAAAATCAGCTTCTAAAGAAATGACGCAAAACCCATTCTTTACAGATGTTCTGATGGGGATATCAATAGCTTGTAAACAAAGAGAATATTCAACGATTATGACAACGTCGGTTGAACAAGCTGACTTATTAGTTGAAGTAGAAAATCTCATTAAATCTAAATCGATAGATGGCTTTATTATGCTTTACTCAAAAGAAAATGATCCGGTTACACAACTACTCAAAAAATATCAATTTCCGTTTGTTGTTGTAGGTAAACAACTAGGCGAAAGAGAAATTATTCATATCGACAATGATAATGTCGAAGCAAGTCAAATGATAACTGAATTTATGATTGATAAAGGGCATAAACATTTAGCTTTTATAGCTGAACCAGATTCATATGCTGTTGCATTAGACAGGGTAGAAGGCTTTAAGAAAGCTTGCGATAAACATGGTATCAACCAATATGAAATTTACCATGCAAATCCTAACAGAGATGAAATATTAGCAATCATTAAAGAAATGAAAGAAAGTGCGACTTTCCCTACAGCGATTATTACATCAGATAGCATGATCAATATTAATTTATTAAGTGCATTATATGAACTTAATATAAGTGTGCCAGATGAAGTGATGACAGCAACTTTTAATGATTCATTTATTAATACTTTTGCTTCACCACCTCAAACGGTCGTGAATATTTATCCTGAACATTTAGGTGAGGAAGCGGGTATAGCTTTAATTAAACTGATTGAGAATCCTAATATTTTAAGAAAAAATACGATTATTCCAACAGATATAATAGAGAGAAAATCAACGATAAAATAAGAGGTGACTGAATGATGGAGGAACGAATTTGGTGGAAAGAAGCGGTATGTTATCAAGTTTATCCTAGAAGTTTTAATGATTCTAACAATGATGGTATTGGTGACATAAATGGTATTAGAGAAAAGTTAGATTATTTGAAAGATCTAGGTATAGATGTGATTTGGGTTTCACCAATATTTAAATCACCGAATGATGATAATGGCTATGATATTAGTGATTATCAAGATATTATGGATGAGTTTGGTACGATGGAAGACTTCGAATTACTTTTAAAAGAGACGCACGATAAAGGTATGAAACTCATATTGGATTTAGTCATCAATCATACATCAGATGAACATCCATGGTTTATCGAGTCTAAATCGAGTAAAGACAATCCTAAAAGAGATTGGTACATATGGCAAGAAGGAAAAGACGGCAAAGAACCTAATAACTGGGGAAGTATTTTCAACGGTTCGGCTTGGGAAAAAACTGAAGAAACAGATGAATACTACTTGCATATTTTCAGTAAAAAACAACCAGATTTAAATTGGGAGAATGAAGCGGTTCGCTCTGAATTATATAATATGATTAACTGGTGGTTTGATAAAGGTATCGATGGTTTCCGCGTAGATGCAATTACACATATTCAAAAATCATTTGAAGATGGCGATATACCAGTCGAGCCAGGTGATGAACAGTATAAAGCGGCATTTGAACGCTATACAAACAGACCAGGTATATTAAATCATTTACGTGAATTGAGAGATGAAACATTCAATAAATATGACATTATGACAGTAGGAGAAGCAAATGGTGTCAGTCCTGATGATGCGAATGATTGGGTAGGCTTTGATAATGGTATATTTAATATGATTTTTCAGTTCGAACATTTAGGATTATGGAATACTGAAGATAGCGGATTTGATGTTATACAATATAAAAATATTATGTCTAAATGGCAAGACCAACTTGAAGGAGTTGGCTGGAATGCGCTATTTATCGAAAATCATGATCAACCAAGACTCGTTTCAACTTGGGGAGATGATGAGCATTATTGGTATGAAAGTGCAACAAGTCATGCGACAAATTATTTCTTACAAAAGGGCACACCATTTATTTATCAAGGACAAGAAATAGGGATGACAAACTATCCGTTTGAATCATTAGAAGATTTTAATGATGTTTCTGTTAAAAATGAAATTAAATTGAAAGAACAAAATGGAGAAGATGCATCATCTTTATTAAATAATTTGAGTAAAGTAAATAGAGATAATTCTCGTACAATGATGCAATGGGATAATCGTGCGTATGCAGGATTTTCAACAACAGAACCATGGTTCCACGTAAATCCAAATTACAAAACAATCAACGTAGCAGATCAGTTAGAAGATGAACATTCTGTATTAAATTATTATAAGCGTTTGATTCAATTGAAAAAAGATTACGACGTGTTTAATTACGGTAAATACGAACTAGTCGATAAAGATCATAAACAAATTTATAGCTATAAGCGCGTATTAGATAACGAAGAAGTTATTATTATGAGTAACTTAACAGGCGAGAAAGCTAGTATCACATATCCACTCAATTTAGAAAAAAGTAAGTTATTATTACACAACTATACAACGATAGAAGATACAAACATATTAGAACCATTTGAAACAAGAGTATATCTAATAGAAGAATAAGAGTGGGAATCCGAGACAAAGCATGTTGTCTCGGATTTTTTATTTGTGTGTGGGAATGTAACTACCAGAATTCGGAATAGTGGTAATAAGAACGCTGTCCGTAAGCGCCCATGTTAGGGACATTATTCGGAATTCTGTCCGTAAGCACCCTCGTTAGGGACATTATTCGGAATTCTGTCCGTAAGCCCTACATACAAGCTCATTCCCAAATTATCATTTCTTATTAACTCATATTGTTAACGCTTACCTATCTAAACGTTTTATAATGGAATAGAAAACATAGAATTCAACGGGAGGTCATTATATGAAGAAATTAATGAATGAAAAAACAAACTTTGTAGCGGATATGCTTAAGGGAATCGAAGTGATGGATAACTCAGTTGAAATTATTAGCGACAATGTTGTCGTTCGTAAAAATGTTAAAAAGAGTGGTGTTGCTTTAGTTTCTGGTGGTGGATCTGGTCATGAACCTGCACATGCTGGTTATGTTGCTGAAGGTATGTTAGATGCAGCTGTATGTGGTGAAGTCTTTACTTCTCCAACACCGGATAAAATTCTCGAAGCGATTAAACATGTCGCGACTGATGAAGGTGTCTTATTAATCATTAAGAACTATGCCGGAGATGTTATGAACTTTGAAATGGCGCAAGAGATGGCAGAAATGGAAGGTATTTCTTGCCAATCCGTTATCGTACGTGATGATATTTCTATTGAAAATGAACAAGATAGAAGAGGTGTAGCGGGTACAGTTCTTGTACATAAGTATGCCGGCTATCTATCTGATAATGGATATAACTTAGCAGCTATTAAAGAAAAAGTAGAATCATTTATTGAAAATATTAGAACGATTGGAATGGCCATTTATCCTTGTTTAGTACCAACAACTGGTCAATACGGATTTGATTTAGATGATAATAAAATGGAGATTGGTATTGGTATTCATGGTGAACGTGGTATTTACCAAGAAAATATTGAAACAATCGATAAAATCATTAACCGTTTAATGCATGAACTTGAAAAGGAAGTTTCTGATAAATCATTAATTGTTATGATTAATGGTATGGGTGCGACACCAGATTCAGAACTTGCAATCATCGCGCATTATTTTAATGAATATGCAGAACAAAATGAATTAGATGTTAAAAAATACTTTGTTGGCAATTATATGACTGCATTAGATATGCAAGGATTTTCTATTACATTAGTGCCTTATCAACAAGAAGTTGAAGAAGCATTTAACGCACCGACAGAAAGTAAATATTTTAAATAGGAGGCATTTTAAATGAACGCAGAAACATTGTTAAACAAACTTAAAGCTTTAAGTCATACGTTTGAACAAGAAGAACAAAATTTAACACAATTAGACAGAGCAATTGGTGATGGAGACCATGGTGTTAATATGTTACGCGGATTTAAAGCAGTAGACGAAAAAGTTACAGGAGATACAGTGAGTGATGTATTGAAATCTACAGGCATGACTTTAATGAGTTCTGTAGGTGGTGCATCAGGTCCACTATATGGATTTAGCTTTGTTAAAATGGCAGGTCTAGATTATGACGAAATCACTTCTGATAATTTATTAGAATATGTTAATACTTTTAAAGATGCAGTTGCTGCTAGAGGTAAAGTATCAGGTGGCGAAAAAACAATGTATGATGTGTTATTAAAAGCCTCAGATCATTTATCAAATGGAGAGTCATTATCTGAAGATGTGTTGCAACAGTTCGCTGAAGATACGAAAGATTTAGAAGCAACTAAAGGTAGAGCAGCCTATTTCAAAAAGGATTCTATTGGACATATAGATCCTGGTGCACAAAGTATGGTATATGTATTAAAAGCTTTAAGTGAGGATGTGTAAACATGGCGACAATAGGTATTATTAGTCATAGTAACGATATCGCACAAGGTGTAAAAGCATTATTGGAGCAAATGTCTCCAAGTGTCACAGTAATCGCAAAAGGCGGGACAAATGAAGGTGGAATCGGTACAAGTATCGATACAGTTAATGAAGTAATTGATGCATTAACTGAAGATGCATTATTATTTTATGATATCGGTTCATCTGAAATGAATTTAGAAATGGCGTTAGACTTATATGACGGCGAATATAAATTGTACAAAGTAGACGGTCCCATTGTAGAAGGTGCATTTTTAGCAAGTGTATCTTTATCAACAGGTGCAACATTAGAAGAAGCAATGGAAAGTATTAAAAGAGAATTTCATCAATAATTTAAATTCTTTAAGATGAAATATATTTTAAATGATATAATTGCTCTACTAATGATTTTAACAAGGTGGAGAAAGAAGAATGAAGATATCGAACAAGAAATTATATGAAAAAGTTGCAGATGTCATCATATTAGATATTAATGAAGGTCGTTTGAAAATAGGAGACCGCTTACCATCTATAAAGGCTTTATCTGAAAGTTTTGGGGTAGGACAAGCAACGATAAGAGAAGCATTGAATGCGTTAAGAGCAATGGGCTATGTAGAAATTAAACACGGGCAAGGGACTTTCATCGTTGAAAGAGAAGAAGTTTATTTTAATATCGAAGCAATCAATGGAGACGTTAAAGATATTGAAAATTTACTAGAAGTCCGTAAAATTGTTGAAGTCGGTGTATCAAGACTAGCAGCTGAAAAAAGAACAGATGATGACTTGCATGCTATTGAATCTGCATTAAAAGATATGAAACAAGCCATTCAAGACAATGAATTAGGAGAAGCTTCTGATTTGAAATTTCATTTAGCTGTAGTAGAAGCGGCTAAAAATGATATGCTTAAACAATTATTGTTAAATGTATCTGAAATTATGAGACATACAATGAAAGAAACGAGAAGGATTTATTTATATACGAAAAGTAAATCAATCGAGAAGTTATATAACGAGCATAAAGAAATTTTTGAAGCTATTAAATCTCAAAATGCAGAGCTCGCGCAACATAAGATGGCATTTCATTTAGAAGAAGTAGAAAAAGTTGTACTCAGTAATATTAAAAAAACAGAACAATAATACTTGATGATGATAACTGCTATTGATGTCTAACATAGACATGATAGCAGTTTTTTATTTTATGCAAAATTAAAAGCGATAAGCTTCAGGAGGCTTATCGCTTTAGGGTATGTAACCCCATCCGTTCCATTTCATAATCATATATAAAGACTTCTTACAGTTAATAATAAATTGCATGATGTCTATTCGAAAATGAAGTACATTTATTACAACTTATCATCTGTATACTTAGTATAAGGTCAACGGTGCACTTTATCAATGTTAATTCTTAAAAAAAGATGCCAAATTTACACTTAAATGTGATTTAAAAATATATATAAAGACTTGTTATAAAAACATTTGTAAAATTATCAGAACCTTCAAAAATTAAACACAGTTTGATATACTGTTTTTAATTTACTGATGGGAGGATAATATATGAATCAAACAAAAGAAAAAGTTTCAATCATTAATAGATTTCTAAATTTAATAGAAAGAGCAGGGAATAGATTACCCGATCCGAGTATACTATTTTTCTTCTTATGTGCAGCGTTAATATTTCTGTCTTGGTTTATTTCATTATTTCACATAAAAGTTGAAAGTCCTGCAACTGGGAAGACTGTAGAAGTTACAAATTTAATTTCTAGAGAAGGTTTTGGAAAAATTATTAGTGAATCTATCACGAATTTTTCAGAATTTCCTGCGTTAGGCTTAGTACTAGCAGTTATGTTAGGTATAGGTGTTGCTGAAAAGACGGGTTATTTTGATAAGTTAATGATCCAAGTTGTTCAAAAAGCACCTAGAAAAATTATTGTTCCCATTATTATATTTGTAGGTATTATCGGTAATGCTGCAGGAGATGCAGCACCAGTCGTGTTACCACCATTAACAGCGTTAGTCTTTATAAAGTTAGGTTATCATCCGATTGCTGGACTTGCGATGGCTTATGCCTCAGCACTAGGTGCATTTGCTGCGAACGTTACGTTAGGTATGAGTGATGCGTTAGTATATGCATTTACGAAACCAGCAGCTGAAATTATTGATAAAGACATCAATTTAAATGTTGCGATGAACTGGTATTTTATTGCAGCATCAACAATCATCTTATTACCATCTATTTATTATGTCAGTATGAAAGTCGTTATTCCGCGTTTAGGTACATACAAACCTGATGAAGGTTCTGAGGATCAAAGTGATGATAATAAAATTAGTGCAAAAGAAAGTAAAGCATTGAAGTTTGCGAATATTAGTTTCTTTATTGTTGTAGCGTTATTACTTGCTTTAGCAATTCCTGAAAATGGCTGGTTAAGAAATCCAAAGACAGGTAGTTTAATTGATAAAGCACCGTTAATGGATGGTGTAGGTATCATTATTTTAGTTATCTTTTTCGTGCCTGGTTTTGTATATGGTATTCTTTCAGGGAAAATCTCAAATACAAAAGATTTAGGAAAAATGTTATCAGATTCCATGTCCACAATGGGTAGCTTTATCGTTATTGTATTCTTTGCTGCTCAACTTTTAGCATATTTAGAATGGAGTAATCTAGGTATTGTCATTTCTGTAAAAGGTGCAGAATTATTACAAGGTCAAAATGGGGTCATCTTGATTATTGGATTTATCATTCTAAGTAGTTTAATTAATCTGTTAATCGGAAGTGCTTCAGCTAAATGGGCAATATTGGCACCAATCTTTATACCAATGTTTATGTTATTAGGTTATCATCCAGCATTTACACAAATGGTTTATCGTATCGGTGATTCCATAACAAATCCGATTACACCAATGATGCCATACTTACCATTATTACTTTCATATGCTCAAAAATATGATAAAAATATGAAACTAGGTACATTAATTTCAAGTTTAATGCCATATTCAATTGTGTTAGGTATAGTTTGGCCGTTATTCATGATTATTTGGTTCTTACTGGGCATTCCATTAGGACCAGGTGGAGATATTCATTTGAATAAATAGTATTATACATTTTAATAATTATAAAATTGTTAATAGTTATAAATTCAATCTATCTGTGTTATGAGTATTCCACAATATAGTGTCGTTATGGTACAATCACCATTGGTACATTAAAACGATTATAAAAATAAGCGGTATACAATATATAACAACAATTAGAAAAGGATGATTGAATGTCTCCATTAATTTTAAAGCCTGTATTCAAAGAACGTATATGGGGTGGTAGAAATTTAGAAAATATGGGATATAACCTGCCTGAAGGACGAATCGGTGAATGTTGGGGGATATCTGCACATGTAAATGGGCCAAACGAAATCGCAAACGGACCATATAAAGGGCAAACTTTAGATGAAGTTTGGTTAAATCACCCAGAACTTTTCGGTAATCCTACAGAAGAAAAGTTCCCATTATTAACTAAGATTCTTGATGCAAATGATCAACTATCAGTACAAGTACATCCTGATGATACATATGCACATGAACATGAAAACGGTGAATTTGGTAAGACAGAATGTTGGTATATTATAGATGCTAAAGAAGATGCAGAAATTATATATGGTACATATGCAAATACAAAACAACAATTAGAAGAATTTATACAAAATGAAGATTGGGATCATTTATTTAAACGCGTAAAAGTAGAAAAAGGCGACTTCTTCTATGTACCTAGTGGCACAGTTCACGCAATAGGTAGCGGTATTATGATTCTAGAAACACAACAAAATTCTGATACAACTTATAGAATTTACGATTATGACAGAATTGATAAAGACGGCAAGAAAAGAGAACTTCATTTAGAAAAGAGTATCGACGTTATAACTGTCGGTGCACAAAGCCCAAATGTACCACCTAAAAGGATTGATGATGAAGACCAAAAAGGAACATTATTAATCGAAAGCGACTTCTTTACAGTTGCTAAGTGGGAAATTAGTGGGACATTTAATTTTAGAAAACCTAGAGACTATTGCTTAGTAAGCGTGATAGCTGGAAGCGGAGAAATCATTACAGATGGTAATGTATTTGAAGTTGAAAAAGGCGATCATTTAATCATGACAGCAGATGATTTAGATAATCACATAAATGGTGAATTAGAAGTCATCATTAGTTATGTGTAGATTGGGGTCTATCAAATGAAAAAATTTCTATATTTATCATTAGTATGTGCAGTCATTGCAGGATTAGGATTATTTTTCGGAATGCCTAAGTATCCAACGCCAGTCATTCCATTTATCATTGCGTTAATTGGTTTAATACTTGCAATCTCTACATTAAAAGACAAAGACATATCAGCAGGACTCAAAATAGGTGGCATATTAGTCAACCTTATGCCATGCTTAGCAGGGTTATCGTTGATCGTATAAAGCATAATAAATCAACAGTAGAAATTCTGTAAAAGAATTTCTACTGTTTTTATGTATGATAGGATAATATCGCCCGAACTTGGAGATATCGTGCGCTAAGGCACAAAAACAGGGTGTGTCGCACGAACACTCACACATATTACCTTCCTACCCACCTCCAATTTATCTTGCGCTAGTTATAATATGCGATTTATTATATTTGTTCATTTTCTAATTAATCTTTAAAAGTAATATACTATTATAGGATTAATGAAAATGAAATAAAACTGTAATATAAACGGTAAAGGTTACGGTGTATAATTAATAAGAATTCATAAATAAACTGTAAGAAGATGGAGGTAAGTTATTTTGAAGAAAAAGACAATAGCGGCATTTGTTGGTGCTTCGGTTGCAGTTGCAGTATCTTCTCATCAAGCGGAAGCAGCAACTTATAAAGTTAAAAGTGGAGATTCTTTATGGCTGATTGCTGATAAGCATAATACAACGATTGCGAAAATTAAAAGCTTAAATAATTTAAGTTCAAATCTTATTTTCCCAAATCAAGTATTACAAGTTCCTGGTACTTCAAACTCATCAAGTACATCGAACACGAGCTCAAGATCTACTTCAACTTCATCAACGACATATTACACAGTAAAATCGGGAGATACATTAGGGGTTATTGCTGGTAAATATGGTACGACGTATCAAAAAATTATGTCATTGAATGGGTTAAGCAACACGATTATTTATCCGGGACAAAAATTAAAAGTTAATGGAACAGCAAGTTCTAGTAGTAACACGGGTAGCTCTAGTAACAGTGGAGCGTCTAATGCTTCAGGTAGCACTTCTACTTATACAGTTAAGTCAGGAGATTCACTATCAGCGATTGCAGCTAGATATGGAACGACATACCAAAAAATTATGACATTAAATGGTTTATCAAACTTTATCATTTATCCGGGACAAAAATTAAAAGTAAGTGGAACAGCATCAAGTTCAGGTTCTACTTCTAATTCAAATAACAACAGTGGATACACATCACCGACATTCAATCATCAAAACTTATACGACTGGGGTCAATGTACTTGGCACGTATTTAACCGTCGTCAAGCTATAGGTAAACCAATTAGTACTTACTGGTGGAATGCAAATAATTGGGCAAGTGCAGCTGCTAAAGATGGTTATGTTGTTAATCACACACCATCAGTTGGATCAATCCTTCAATCATCAGCTGGATACTATGGTCATGTATCATTTGTTGAAAGAATTAATTCAAACGGAAGCATTCAAGTATCAGAAATGAATTTTAGTTCATCACCAGGTGTACTAACTTACAGAACGGTACCAGCTTCTCAAGTTTCAAGTTATAATTTTATACATTAATCATTGAAGAGTCTTGGACATTATGATGTGTCCTCGGCTCTTTTTTTATGATTGTAAACATAGACATGAGTGTGAATGTCTTATACAATGTTAATATTAATGTGTTGTTAAGAAAGTAAATTTTAAGCGTAGTTTTTTATATAAAAATAAAATTAAGATATCAAAGTAAACATCATTATGAAAATCGATCATTATAGATATTAAGGAGTATACATATGTCTGAAGAAAGAAACTACTTTTGGTTAAATTGTGGATATAATAGGTGGCGTCATACGGAACCATTAGAAGGCCAAACTGCAGTGTTTGAATCAGGTGCAAGCTTTAATCCAACGCAAGGTTATCATGCATTTAAGACAGCCAAACCAGGAGATAAAGTCATTTATTATCAAGTACAAAATCAAGTCGGCTTACTTGGATTCGGCGAAATCTTACAAGTTCAAACGGGTGGTAATCAAAAAGTAAGCATCCAATTTAAGTTTGAGCAATCTTTAACAATGTTATCAATTGAATATTTAAAGAGAAGTGAACAATTAGAATCTAGAATTAAACAAATGACAGAACAATTGTTTAATCGCATTACGAAAGAAGAATTCGATTTAATTATAGGGTTAGGACAAGGCGCTATAAAAATTCCTAGGTATTTCTTACTTACAGAAGAAATTCAATTTGAACCAGATCAAACGTATACAATATTTACACATACTGTAAATGGTATTAAGCGAAATGGTTATACGTACTATACTCAGTTAGAAATAGGAGATCAGATTATATTTTTAAGTAGAAATGCTAATCAGTCGATTATCGGAACTGGGGAAGTGTCAGATAGTATACATAAGTTGCCACCTCAACCTGGTAGAACAGATTCTACATGTATTGAAGTTAAATATCATGAAGATATTAATCCTGTGAATATTGGCGAATTAAATAGACATCAAACGTTAAAGAAATTATATTTCTTACAAGACAGTTCGAAACAGTCTATTGCTAATTTAACAAAAGCACAATATGATGCGATGTTAGATATGAGTAATGGTACTTACAAAGAAAGTTCTAGTAATCAATATGAGATGTCTGTTCAACGTGAGCAGGAAAATGAACCTAAAAAAGATAAACCTATTATTTTAATGCTTTGTGACAATAAAGAAGACGGTTTGAAAAAAGCGAAACATTATGTTGAACGTGAACTTGCGAAAGGTATATATACAGTAGGTCATCCTGATTTCTCAGAAGAAATGTTATACGGTCGATATTTACCAAATGAAAGTGGCGCTTTATATTATAGAGAAGGTTTCATTACAGGACATATTACGAACTCAGAAAGAGAATGGCTAGTGATTGACCAGTTTGAAAGAATAGATCCAGAAATCTTTCAATTATTCTTAAATGTGCTTGATGGTCATGAAATGACATTACCAAGGTATAATCATGAAGGTAAGATGGTGAGGTGGAGTTTAGAAAAGGACTCTTTCTATCGTCATAATCCTAAATGGCGTATGATTGGTTTATGTTACGGTTCGATTGAAGACATTAAAGAACAATATTCACATCAATTCTTAAAACATTGTAGAGTATTACATGTAGGATAAAATAGACGGAATAAAATCTTAACACTTAAGATTTTATTCCGTTTTTATTTTTTTAAAGGTTTATAAATTGCAGAATATTCTGTAATATAGAATTATGCTTGGTTTATATTTCACAAATAAAATTACAAAGGGGTCATTTTATGGAGAAAATCGTAGCATTCTCAGATTGGTTATGGGGATATCCAATCGTCACACTTTTATTAGTATCAAGTTTATTTTTAACATTGTATTTAGGTTTAATACAATTTAGGCATTTTGGTTATATGATGAAACAAACTTTTGGAAGTATTAATAAAGAGCCTAAAGGTGAAGGTACAATTACGCCGAGGCAAGCGTTAACGTCAGCTTTATCATCAACAGTAGGTGCAGCAAACATTGTCGGTGTACCTACAGCCATTATGATGGGTGGACCTGGTGCAGTATTTTGGATGTTAGTAATCGCATTTCTAGGAATGGCATTAAAATATTCCGAAAACGTACTAGGTATATATTATCGTGAGAAAAACGATAAAGGAGAATTTGTTGGTGGACCTACATATTATATGAAAAAAGGTTTCAAAAATAAGAAAGTCGGATTAGTATTTTCATTTGTATTTGCATTTGCTTTAATGCTTGAACTTATTCCAAGTATTATGGTACAAGGGAATTCAGCTGCAAGTACTGTTCAAGATACATTCGATATTCATATGGGTATAACAGGAATCGTGCTAGCTGTTATTGCTGCTTTAGTTGTATTTGGTGGTATTCAACGTATCGCAACATTTACCGAAATGATCGTACCGGTTATGGTAGGTTTATATTGTATTATGGGATTCTTGATTATCATACTGAATATTCAACATGTACCTAGCGTAATTGCGTTAGTTATTGAGAAAGCATTTAATCCAGATGCAGCATTAGGAGGTAGTTTCGGTGCTGCACTTGCCACAACAGTACGTTGGGGATTTGCACGCGGGATTTATTCTAACGAAGCAGGTCTTGGTACATCGCCAATTGCGCATGCTGCTGCAAAGACAGACCATCCTGTAAGACAAGCATTCTGGAGTGTTAGTGAAATCGTTGTTGATACATTAATTATCTGTAGTACGACAGCATTTGTTGTTTTAGTATCTGATGTTTGGAAAGATAATGATGCTAAAGAACAATCGGCTGCACTTACAGCTCGCGCCTTTAATAATGCATTTGGAACATTTGGAAGTTGGATTGTATCTATTTCAATGGTCTTCTTCGTATTCTCAACAATCATCGTAGTTATATACTATGGATCAAGAATGGCAGAATACTTATTTGGCTTAACAGCAGGCTTTATTATGAAGATTGTTTATGTACTCTCAATCGCGCTTGGTGCATTCGGTGCTGGTACACAACTTTGGAATTTATTAGACATCGCACTTGCATGTATATTGATTCCGAATATTATCGCAGTAGTGATGTTAGCACCTAAAGTTAAAAGTTTAACAACAGAATTCTTTACAGGAAAAGAATTCTATTTAAAAGATAAAGCTAAAAAGTAAATATCTACAATTAATTGAATACAAGAAAAAGATTATAACGATTACAGTTATAATCTTTTTTTATTTGTAAAATAATAGTACTTCTATACACTTTGTGAGTTAGTCATTTCAGTTTGATTATTTACCTCTAGAAAAATACATAAATTGGCAAATATATATTTAAATTCCATATTGATGTTATTTAATTTTGTGTTAAAATTATTTTAAGAAAATCTAATTAGCGGAAAAACAGGAGGTCATACTATGAAGACTCAATCTTATTCAGAAGCAATTTCAACATGTTCAGCGTTTTTCGATCAGCAAAATAAAATTGATAATATCTTTTTAGTTATTGAACAAAAGTATGGTCTAAAGAAGCATGAATTTTTCTTTTTAATGAAATTAAATGAAGTGGAAGAAGTGCATCTAAAAGATGCTATGAAAAAAGGCTATATCAAACAAAATAAATCAGCGAGAGCGATTAAACGTTTATTTGAAAAAAGGTACATTTTAAAAAATCGCTTAAAATCAGACGAACGAGCAGTTATTTTACGTTTTAACAATGAATATAAAGAAGAATTCAATGAAATTATGCAAGAAGTTATATATATGCTTAATGAATAATTATATGAGTTATAAGTATGAGTCTGGTACATAAATATTTGTCCAGGCTTTGTCATTATGGGATTGTAATATGTAGTATAAACCAGTAAAATTATAAATGTAAGCGCTTTATTTTAGGGGGTTATCTATGGAGAATAATAGTACATCTAAGAAAGAGATTAGTTTCTTTTGGGCCGTTGTGCCATTTTTATTTATGATTATCAGTATGTTATTTACAGTAGTCGTTTTAGAGCAAGCTCCGCACATACCGTTAATGATAGGAACAGCAATTGCAGCAATTGTAGCTTACTATCATGGGTATAGCTGGCAAGACATCGAAGAAATGATGTATAAAGGTATTAGACTAGCCTTACCAGCAATCGTCATTATCATTTTAGTTGGACTGATCATTGGTGCTTGGATAGGTGGAGGCGTAGTAGCCACAATGATTTACTATGGCTTGAAATTAATAACGCCATCATTATTTTTAGTAACCATCGCAGTTATTTGTGCAATCGTATCATTAGCTATTGGTAGTAGTTGGTCAACAATGGCTACAGTTGGTGTAGCTGGTATGGGAATTGGATTAAGTATGGATATACCAGCAGGCATGATAGCAGGTGCTATTATATCTGGATCATACTTTGGTGATAAGATGAGCCCATTATCAGATACGACAAACTTAGCAGCAGGTCTAACAGGTACAGATTTATTTGATCATATTAAACACATGTTCTATACAACAGTACCTGCCGTTATCATTTCATTAATTGTATTTTTTATTTTAGGACAACAATTTTCAGCTGGTAATATGGACCAAGCAAAAATTGATGCCATCAATAATGAAATGCTAGACAAATTTACAATTTCGCCGTGGCTGTTGCTCGTACCTGTAATAGTTATTATATTAGTTGCATTTAAAGTGCCAGCAATACCAGCATTAGTTGTCGGTATTGTTTTAGGATTCTTATCACAAATATTTATTCAAGGTGGAAGTCTTCATGACAGTGTGAAGACATTACAAACTGGATTTGTATTAGAGTCTAAAAATGATTTAGTCAAAGAATTGTTCAACAGAGGTGGATTAGAATCCATGTTCTATACAATTTCAATGACTATCGTTGCGATGACATTTGGAGGCATTCTAGAATATTCAGGCATGCTAAAATCAATCATTTCAAAAATCTTAAAAATTGCAAAAGGTACTGGTGGTTTAATAGCATCTGTTATTATTTCATGTATAGGTACAAACGCTTCATGTTCAGAACAATACATATCGATTGTAATACCTTCAAGAATGTACATTAATACATTTTTAGAAAGAAGATTACATCCGAAAAACTTATCACGTGCACTTGAAGACGGTGGTACTGTAACATCCGTATTCTTCTTGTGGAATACATGTGGGGTATTTATCGCTCAAACATTGAATGTGAACGTATTAGATTATAGCATTTATGCAATCTTCAACTATACAGTACCAATCATATCCGTCATCTTTGGATATGTAGGATTTAAAATTATCAAAATTAATGAAGAAGAATATAAAGAATTTAAAAAACAAGCTGCTTAATTATAGAATTGAAGAAGTGCTAGGATAGAAGAGTCCTAGCACTTTTTGTTAGGGACATTATTCGTAATTGTGTCTCTAAAACTTTTAATTATCATACTGTCGTGTTACGTTTAAGAAAATGATAATTGGAGTGATTGTTATCGCTATTGTTTATTATGATGGGGATTGTGGATATTGTAATCGTGCTGTGATGTGGTTAATTCATCATAAGATTTCGACTCGTTTTCAATTTGCTCAACTAGAATCTTCATATGGTGATCATTTATTTGAAGCACGACCTGATTTGCAAAATATAGATAGCATTATTGTTTTAGATGGCGACAAAGTATGGATTAAATCAAAGGCGATAATTCATTTATTAGGTCAAATAAAAGGCTATCAATTTTTAGGATTGGCTTTGAAATGGATACCGAAATTTGTACGAGATGTTGGCTATGATGCATTTGCCAAAATCAGACATAAAGTGATTTTGAAAAATGCTTGTCGATTACCGACACCTGAAGAAAGAAAATATTTTTTAAATTAATATTGCATAAATAAAGATTGCGTGATATCCTTTTGTGTAAACGGTTACATAAAAGGAAGTTGAAGTATGGCAACAATTAAACAAGTTGCGCAACATGCAGGAGTATCTGTTGCTACTGTATCTAGAGCGCTTAATAAAAGTGGTTATGTTAAGAAGGAAACACAAGATAAAATTGATAAAGCAATTCAAGAATTAAATTATCGACCTAATGAAACAGCAAGAACTTTATATAAACGACAATCTAGAATGATAGGACTATTATTACCAGATATGAGTAACCCTTTTTTTACAGTAGTTGCTAGAGGTGTTGAAGATGAAGCGATGGCGATGGGCTATCATATCATTATTGGAAATGGTGATGGCAATGATGAGAAAGAGCTTGCTTATTTAAATACATTTAACGTACATAATTGTAGTGGTATTATTGCTTCACAATTATCGAGTAAGGAAACTTTTGATTCATTTAAATCTTATAATATGCCTTTTGTTCTATTAGACCGTGTGTACGAAGATCATGAATTTGTTGAAACAAATCATTACAAAGGTGGACAACTTCAAGCTCAGGCAGTGATTAACGGTAAAGCGCAATCTGTTCTTATTTTGGAACAAGATTTAAATTACAAATCATTTAGAGAGCGATTCAATGGTGCGAAGTTAATGTTAGATGAAGCGGGTATCAACTATGTTTCAGCTAATGAATTATCTTTATCAGAAGATGATTTGCTTAACTTAATTAAAGAACACGACATTGATAGCATTATTTGTAGTAATGATGTTGGCGCATTTAACGTCATGAGTATTCTTTATAATCATCAATACACAGTACCAGACGATATACAAGTGGTTGGTTATGATGATATACCGTTATCACGTACATATTCACCAAGTTTAACAACGATTCATCAACCTGCTTATTTAATTGGTCAAAAAGCATGTCAACAATTGATTAAACAGTTGGAAGGTAAACAAAGAGAACATCATCAAATATTAGATGTAACTTTAGTGGAAAGACAATCAACAAGGAGAGATTAATATGAAGAAAATTACAGTTATCGGAAGTATGTCTATAGATTTAGTTGTATCAGCGTCTAAAAGACCAGGTAAAGGAGAAACAATTCTTGGGGACGATTTCTTTACAACACCTGGTGGGAAAGGTGCAAACCAAGCAGTCGCAGCTGCAAGATTAGGCGATAACGTACATATGATTGGTAGAGTTGGCGATGATGATTTTGGTAAAGAAATATATGAAAATCTTCAAAATAATCACGTTATTGTGGATGGTGTGGAACCCGTTACACAAATGCCATCTGGAACAGCACATATAACATTATCTGAACAAGATAATAGTATTATTGTCGTACCTTCAGCTAACAATGAAGTGACGCCAGACTATGTTAAAAAACATTTAGAAGCATTGTCAGAAGGCGATATCGTTTTATTACAACAAGAAATTCCAAGTGAAACAGTTGAATTTGCTGTTGAATATTGTTCAGAACACGGTTTGATTTCAATTCTGAATCCTGCACCATATAGAGAAGTAAGCAACACTGTTATTGAAAAAGTTGATTACTTAACACCTAACGAAACAGAAAGTGATGAGATGTTTAAAGGTGAATTAGATGAAGCGTTAGCAGCATATCCAATGAAATTGATTGTAACTTTAGGTGATAAAGGTGCAGCTTATCATAATGGTAAAGAAAAAGTTCAAGTACCAGGTTATAAACGTGAAGTGAAAGATACGACAGGTGCTGGCGATACATTTAATGGTGCATTTGCAGTAGCGCTTCAAAAAGAATACAGCTTAGATCAAGCATTAGCATTTGCTAATATAGCAGCAAGTCACTCAGTAACTGGATTAGGTGCACAAGGCGGAATGCCAACATTACAAGATATTGAAGGAGAATGGCATGTATAAGACAGGGATATTAAACAGTGAAATTTCTAAAGTATTAAGTGATCTTGGTCATACAGATCGTATTGTGATAGCAGATTGTGGATTACCAGTACCAAAAGGCGTGCGAAAAATTGATTTAGCACTGACTTTTGGTGTACCAAGTTTTGAAAGCGTTTACGACATTTTGTTAGAACATATGTCTGTACAGAAAATGATTTTTGCAGAAGAAATGAAGACGGATAATTCAGCACTTTATGAAAAGATTCAAGAAACAGATGTTGAAAGAGAATTTGTATCACACGAAGAATTAAAAAAATTAACACAAGATACTGTCGCAATTATAAGAACAGGGGAAGCAACACCATATGCAAACGTCATATTAGAAAGTGATGTTTTATTTTAAGGAGGGATTTCATGCTAGAAATGTCTGGTGTACATAAAGCGTTTGGCCAAAATAAAGTGTTAACTGGCGTAGATTTTAAATTAAAAGAAGCTTCAGTTCATGCGCTTATGGGAGAAAATGGTGCAGGGAAATCAACTTTAATGAAGATTCTTGTTGGTATTCATGAAAAGGATGCAGGTCAAATTAATTATCACAATCAAGAAGTTGTCTTTAAAGATGCTCAAATGTCAGAAGAAGCAGGTATTACGTTTATACATCAAGAGCTTAATATTTGGCCAGAGTTAACAGTGCTTGAAAATTTGTTTATCGGGAAAGAAATGCGCAATAAATTTGGCATATTAAATGAGAAGAAAATGAAGCAAGAAGCATTAAAAGTCTTTGAAAAATTAAACTTTAGTATTTCATTGAAGAAAGTTGCAGGAAAATGTTCAATCGGTGAACAACAAATGATAGAAATTGCTAAAGCTTTAATGACCAATGCAAAAATTATTATCATGGATGAACCAACTGCAGCACTTACAGATAAAGAAATCACACAGTTATTTAAACTTATTAAAAATCTTCAAAATCAAGGCGTTTCATTCGTTTATATTTCACATAGAATGGCTGAGATATTTGAGGTTTCTGATGAAATTACCGTTATGAGAGATGGTAAAACTGTATTATACAAACCTACAAGCGAAACCAATTATGATGAAATTGTTAAATCAATGGTAGGTAGAGACTTAACAGAGCAATTCCCAGAAAGAACCGTTGAACCAGGTGAAACATTGATGCATGTTAAATCACTTAATAATGATGAACAAGGCATCAAAGATATTTCATTCTCATTAAGAAAAGGTGAGATATTAGGATTTAGTGGTTTAATGGGTGCAGGTAGAACTGAGATTATGAGAAGTCTGTTCGGAATTGATAAAGGTCATAAAGATATAGACATTAAAGGTGAATCCGTATTGATTAAGTCACCGGAAGATGCAATGAAACATGGTTTAGGCTTAATTACTGAAAATAGAAAAGATGAAGGACTCATTCTCGATTTCTCAATCGAACATAATATGGTTCTACCATCTCTTGAAAGCTTTTCGAATAAAGGGTTTATTAAAGAGCAAGCGACGCATGTGTTTGCAGATCAAATGAGCAAAAGGCTCAATATTAAGACACCACGAAAAGCACTAGTATCCTCACTTTCAGGTGGTAACCAACAAAAAGTAGTATTGGCAAAATGGATTGGTACAGGTGCTCAAATCTTGATCTTAGATGAACCGACAAGAGGGATAGACGTTGGTGCTAAGCGAGAAATTTATCAATTGATGAATGAGCTAACTGAACGTGGTGTATCGATTATTATGATTTCTTCAGAGTTACCTGAAGTTATCGGCATGAGTGATCGCGTTATTGTTGTTCAAGAAGGCAATATTAAAGGTGAAGTTGAAGGCGAAAATATAACAGAAGAAAATATTATGACATTAGCTACAGGAGGGGAATTACATGCAACAACTAACAGCTAAGACTTCATTAGTCGAAAAAATTATTCCATTTATAGGACTTATATTATTAATCGTTGTGATTAGTATTATGAACTCAGCATTTCTAGATTTATCGAATTTATTAAACTTATTAAGACAAGTTTCAATTAACGGGTTAATTGCTTTTGGTATGACATTTGTTATTTTAACTGGCGGCATAGACTTATCAGTCGGTTCGATACTCGCATTATCAAGTGCATTTACTGCAATCTTAATTACAAGTGGTTTAGATCCAATTGTTGCATTGATTGTCGGAGTACTTGGTGGCTTCTTATTAGGTGTATTTAACGGTGTATTAGTAACATTCGGGAGTATGGCACCATTCATCGCAACACTTGCAACGATGACAATATTTAGAGGTTTAACACTCGTTGTAACAGATGGTAACCCTATTACTAATTTAGGTGATAGTTATATGTTCCAACTATTTGGTAAAGGTTATTTCTTCGGCATTCCAGTACCAGCAGTCACAATGATTATTGTATTTATTATATTGGCGATTATTTTGCAAAAAACAACATTTGGTAGACATACATATGCTATCGGTGGTAATGAAGTCGCTTCAAAAATTTCTGGTATTAAAGTAAACAGAGTAAAGATTTTAATTTATGGTATTTCTGGTTTAATGTCTGCATTAGCAGGTGCAATTTTAACATCACGTTTAAACTCAGCTCAACCTACAGCCGGTACATCATATGAGTTAGATGCTATCGCTGCAGTTGTATTAGGCGGAACTTCTTTAACAGGCGGTAAAGGTAGAATTGTTGGAACGTTTATTGGTGTACTTATTATTGGTGTACTTAATAATGGTCTGAATTTATTAGGAGTATCATCATTCTACCAACAAGTCGTAAAAGGTATTGTTATTTTAATTGCTGTATTAATAGATAGAAAAAAATAATCAATTAGATTGAGGGGAAAACAAATGAAGAAATTATTAATACTTTTAATGACAACTGTGTTATTTTTAGCGGCATGTTCACTTGAATCGCCATTGAAAAAAGATAATGAAGGTAAAACAAATAAGAAAAAATCTGATATAACGATTGGTGTCAGTGTTTCAACATTAAATAACCCATTCTTCGTTTCAATTAAAGAAGGTATTGAAAAAGAAGCTGAAAAACAAGGTATGAAAGTAAAGGTAGTTGATGCAAGAGATGATTCAGCTAAACAAACAAATGATATAGAAGATTTAGTTCAACAACAAGTTGATTATTTAGTTGTCAATCCTACTGATTCTAGTGCAATTTCTAGTGCCGTTCAGTCAGCAAATAATGAAGGTATACCTGTTATTACATTAGATAGATCAGTTGATAAAGGTGATGTTGCAACATTTATCGCTTCAGATAACGTTGAAGGCGGTAAAATGGGCGGACAATTTATTTTAGATAAATTAAGTAAAAATGCTAAAGTTGCTGAATTAGAAGGTGTTCCAGGTGCAAGTGCAACAAGAGAAAGAGGAGAAGGCTTCCATAAAGTTGCCGACAAATCACTTGATGTCATTGCTAAACAAAGTGCTAAGTTTGATCGAGCAGAAGGATTAAACGTGACACAAAATATCTTACAAGCACATCCAGAAGTAGAAGCGATATTCTCACACAATGATGAAATGGCACTCGGTGCTATCGAAGCAATTGGTGATAAAGATGTAATCGTAGTTGGATTTGATGGTAATGAAGATGCAATGAAAGCAATTAAAAGTGGCAAACTAGATGCAACTGTCGCGCAACAACCTGATAAGATGGGTAAAGCTTCAGTAGACTCTATCATTAAATTGATGGACGGTAAGAAACTTGAGAAAGAAATTAAGATTCCACTTAAGCTTGAGAAAGCAGAATAAATGTTTATAAAACGATAAAGAAGGTATAAGTCTAATGTAGGCTTTACCTTCTTTTTTATGTAGATTTAAACTCTTATTTATAATTATTATAAATAAGTTGCTAATTATTGTTGACAGATTAGAATGATTATAATATAATAATTAATGTAATCAAGAAAAGATAACTACAGAGGAGTGTAAAATAAATGGCAAATAATAAAGAAGTAATCGAAGCATTAAATAAACAAGTAGCAGAGTGGACAGTATTATATACTAAATTACACAACTATCACTGGTATGTTAAAGGACCAAATTTCTTCTCACTTCATGAAAAATTTGAAGAACTTTACAATGAAGCAAGTGTGTATGTTGACGATTTAGCTGAACGTATTTTAGCAATTGAAGGTAACCCAATCGCTACTTTAAGAGAAGCATTAGAATGGTCAGTTATTGAAGAAGCTGAGAAAAACTTAACTGCAAACCAAATGGTTGAACAATTATCTAAAGACTTCACAACTGTAATTGCTCAATTAGAAGAAGGTATTCAATTAGCAGAAAAAGTTAACGACGATATGACTGGTGACATGTTATTAGCAATGGTAACAAGTCTTGAAAAACACAACTGGATGTTAAAATCATTCTTAAAATAATATTGAATTAAAAATACCTAATCCATGAACATATTGGATTAGGTATTTTTTTAAATCATAAATGTAAACGTATTCACTTGGAATGAAAATTAAAGTAAACAGTGCTATCATGAATATAATTTCATATTGAGGGGGGGATAACATGGAAGAACTCTATCATGCTTTAAAGAAACATTTAGATAATGGGCGCGTTTCTAAAGAAGTAGCGGATCTTTCAAGTTATAGTTTTGATGCTTCTTTCGGAGAATACATGCCTGATATTATTTGTCAGCCAATGTCTACTGAAGAAGTGGTGCATATTGTAAAGTTAAGTAATCAATATGACGTACCAATTTATCCAAGAGGTAGTGGCACAAGTTTAAGTGGAGGACCACTTGCTGTTCATGGTGGTATTGTGTTGGATTTTTCAAGATGGGACAATGAAATAACAGTTTACGAAAATGATTTAATGATGGAAGTTTCACCAGGCGTTATCACTGAGAAAATTCATAAAGTTGCTGAATCATATGGACTGATGTATCCACCTGATCCATCCAGTTCTCGTGTTTCAACAATTGGGGGTAACTTAGCTGAAAATGCAGGTGGACCAAGATGTTTAAAGTATGGTGTCACGAAAGACTATGTTGTTGGATTAGAAGTCGTAACGGCTAATGGAGATATTATTCACTGTGGTGGACGCACAGTAAAAAATGTAACAGGTTATGATATGACAAAATTAATCGTAGGGTCAGAAGGTACGCTCGGTATTATTACAAAAGCTACTTTACAATTGATTCCTAAGCCGATTGATACAAAGACAGCAATGTTGCAGTTTGATGATTTTATTACATCAGGTGAAGCGGTATCCAAAATTTTAAGATCGGGTATATTACCTTCTAAAATCGAAATCATGGATAAATATTGTGTTGATGCTGTGTTGTCGACACATCCAATTGAGAATGTGACAGCCGATGCTGAGTCGGTATTGTTAGTCGAATTAGATGGTCATCCTTTAGCACTTGAAGCAGAAATGAAAATCATCGAAGAAACATGTGCTGCGTTACCTGGTTGTAAAGTCATTATTGCTGAAGATGAAAAACAGGCATCCGAACTTTGGGAAGTGCGTAAACTTGTGTCACCAGCTATCGTGAAATTTGGACCAACAAAGATAAGTGAAGATACAAGTGTGCCGGTCAGTCAAATTCCAGCTTTCTTTGAAGAAATTGAAAGAATTCGACAAACTTATCAATTAAATTTAGTTGTGTTTGGGCATGCTGGAGATGGCAATTTACATCCTAATATTATTACGGATAAACGTAAGCCAGAAGAAATGAAACGAGCTGAAGAAGCAGTTGCTGAAATTTTTAAAGCTTCACTGAAATTAGGTGGTACATTAAGCGGTGAACATGGTATTGGATTGTTTAAAAAGCCATTTATGTATAACGAATTTGATGAAGCAGGCATGAAATTTATGAAAGATGTAAAACAGGCATTGGACCCTAATAATCGTCTGAATCCAGGTAAAATCTTTCCAGACGAGCATGAAAGGTTTGTGTTAGTCCATGACGAATAATCTAATTGCAAAATTAGCATATGATGCGACTTTTGATTGTGTTCAATGTGGCTTTTGTTTACCATCTTGCCCTACATATTTAACGATGAAAGAAGAAAAACATTCTCCACGAGGTAGAATCAATCTTGTTAAATATGCAGTTGAAGGTAAAGCTGAACTTAAAGATTTAGAAGAAGCAATTGATTTATGTTTAGGCTGTAGACAATGTGAAACAGTTTGTCCAACGAATGTTCAATACGGCGACATTTATGAATCGGCAGTCGAAGTATTAAGAGAAAAGCGAAATAAAAAATTAGACACGCAAATTATGTCTGTATTTTTAGAACGTCAATATATGATAGATGCGATGTATAAAGGCTTGAAGCTCTATCATACGTCTTTTGTTTCAGGGATTTTAAATAAGACAAATGCATTGAAATTACTACCAGAAAGATTAGGTAATATGGCGATGATTTTGCCACCAGTTCAAAAAGATAAACGACCTTACCAAACACCTTTTAGAACGAAAAAAACAACAATTGGCTTTTTCAGAGGTTGCATGATGAATTCATTTTTCTCACATATAAACGATCTTGCGATAAAAATTTTAGAAGCGCATAATATTCAAGTTATAGAAATTAAACAACAAACTTGTTGTGGCGCACTTCAACATCATGCTGGAGAAATGGATAAAGCAAGAAAATTAGCCAAACTCAATATTGAAGCGCTAGAAAAATACGATGTAGATTATTATGTCAATGCTATTGGCGGTTGTGGCGCTTCGTTAATAGAATATGATCATTTATTGAGAAATGAAGCGGAGTGGAAAGCTAGAGCTGAACAGTTTGTTGATAAAGTGAGAGACATATCCGTTATATTAGAAGACATTGACTTAAACTTAGAACACCCGATTAATATTCAAGCCACTTATCAGCCATCATGCCATTTGCAAAACGTACAACATGTATTCAATGAACCTGAAAAAGTAATCAACCAAATAAAAGGACTAACATATAAAGTATTACCCGAAAAAGACATCTGTTGCGGTTCAGCAGGTATATATAATATCGTGAATTATGATGCATCGATGGAAATCTTAAATCGAAAAATGAGTCACGTAAAAGAAATAGAGCCACAATTAATCATCACATCAAATCCAGGATGTCACTTGCAAATGTTGTTAGGTGTTAAAAATGAAGGATTAGAAGACAAAATACAAGTCAAACATATCGTAGAAGTCGTAGCAGAAGCGTGCGGTATAGAATAATGAGGAAGTTGAGATGAAGAGAGATAATCGGTGTAGGTGTTAGGGACAGAATTCCGAGAAATGTCCGTAAGAGTGGCCCGCCTAATTACCAGAATTCAGAATAATGGAAGTTAGCGACCTCTAATTATCTAAATCCTGGAACCTAACGCAACCAATATTACTCCTTCACTATCACAAATGAAAAGAGCTAAGACGGTCATAATCGTCTCAGCTCTTTTTTTATAATTATTCTGCGATTTCTAATGCAATTTCCATCATTTGTGTAAATGAATTTTGTCTTTCTTCTGCTGTTGTTGCTTCATCTCTTAATAAGTGGTCACTTACTGTGAAGATACCTAACGCTTTTTTACCAGCTGCTGCGGCATTTATATATAATCCTGCTGATTCCATTTCAACGCCTAAGATACCTAATCTTGCCCATTTGCTTGTTACTTCTGAGTCTGCATTATAGAAAATATCACTTGAGAAGATATTACCTACGTGTGATGTTGCGCCGATTTCGTCTGCTTTGTTTTTAGCGCTTGCTACTAAACCGAAGTCTGCGATTGGTGCGAAGTAACCTGGTACGTTGAATTGATCAACATAACGAGAGTTTGTAGATGCACCTTGAGCGATAATAATATCGTATAAGTTGATATCTTCTTGCATAGCACCACATGATCCGATACGAATAATTGTGTCTACGTCAAAGAAATTATAAAGTTCATAAGAATAAATACCGATTGAAGCAATACCCATACCTGAACCCATAACAGATACTTCTTTACCTTTATAAGTTCCTGTGTAACCTAACATATTTCTTACATCGTTGAATTGTTCTACATTTTCTAAAAAGTTTTCAGCGATAAATTTAGCACGTAATGGATCCCCCGGCATTAGTACTGTTTTTGCGATTTTTACACCATTTGGTTGAATATGTGGTGTCCCTTGAGTCATAACTATCTTCTCCTTTAAATAAAATAAAAGTTTTTTCATCTTAAAGATAACATTTGTTTAAATTTTTTGCGAATTTTTGTACGATAAGAGTGAAAGAAAGTGGTGAATAGGGATGAATTTACAAAAGAACAAGGATAGTATCAAGATTGCAAAGCTATATTATCAAGAAGGTTTGAGCCAAGAAGCGATTGCGAAAAAGTTAAATATTTCAAGACCAACGATATCAAGATTATTGAATCATGCTAAAAATCAAGGCTTTGTTACGATTAAAATTGATGACCCTTATCAAGATGCAGAAAGTTTAGCTTCACTTTTAAAAGCGAAATACAATTTAAAAGATTGTGTTGTTGAACATGCATCTTATAACGATTATTCAAATATTCAAACGGCAATTGGTAAAAAGACTGCTGAATATTTAAATAAAATTGTGAAAAACGGGGATAATATTGGTATAAGTTGGGGTAAAACGATGTATCAAGTTTCTCAATATCTAGAACAAAGTCATTTTAATGATATTGGTATTATCCAGTTGAAGGGCGGTATTAGTTTTTCAGATGTTGATACAAGAAGTCATCAAATTCTAGAAAGATTTGCTCAAGCTTATAATGCGACACCGAGAGATTTACCGTTACCCGTTATTTTTGATGTAAAAGAAGTAAAAGATATGGTTGAAAAAGACCGACATATTAAATCAATACTCGATCAAGGTAGACAAGTTGATGTTGCGATTTTTACTGTAGGAACTGTAAGAGATTCTGCCCTATTATTTAAACTAGGATTTTTGAGTGAAGAAGAAAAAGACAGACTTAAAAAATCAGCAGTCGGAGATATTTGTTCAAGATTTTATAATAGCAAAGGTGAAGTAGCAGACGAAGCTATTAATAATCGAACAATAGGTATTGAACTTGATGCATTGAAAGGTATAGAACATTCAGTATTAGTTGCTGGAGGTGAGCATAAAGTCGCTTCAATTAGAGGTGCACTTGAAGGTAAATTGAGTAATATTTTAATTACAGATCAATACACTGCACAGGCGTTATTAGATTAGTGAACAATATTTCAGTTATCGTTTTACAAATGTTCAATAACGTTATATAATAGACTTAATCAAAAAATATTAGGAGGATTCAACATGTCATTAGCTAAATATATCGATCACACAGCACTAAAACCAGATACGACTTTGGAACAAATTGATGCTTTATTAAGTGAAGCGAAAGAATATGGATTCAAATCAGTATGTGTCAATCCTACACACGTTGCACATGCCAAGAAAGCTTTAGAAGGGTCAGATGTACTTGTATGTACAGTAATCGGATTCCCTCTTGGAGCAAACACAAGTGAAGTTAAAGCATTTGAAACAGAAGATGCAATTAAAAAAGGTGCTCAAGAAGTAGATATGGTTATCAACATTGGCGCATTAAAAGACGGTAGAGATGAAGATGTTAAAAAAGATATCGAAAGTGTTGTTTCAGCAGCTAACGGTGTAACAACTAAAGTTATCATTGAAACTTCATTATTAACAGATGCTGAAAAAGTGAGAGCATGTGAACTTGCTGTTGCAGCAGGTGCTGATTTTGTTAAAACTTCAACAGGATTTTCAACTGGTGGTGCAACTGCAGAAGATATTAAATTAATGCGTGAAACAGTTGGTCCTGATTTAGGCGTAAAAGCTTCTGGCGGTATCCGTTCATACGAAGATGTTAAAACAATGATAGATAATGGTGCAACACGTATTGGTGCTTCAGCAGGCGTTAAAATTTTAAAAGGTGAAGCGTCAGATTCAGATTACTAAAAATTAATGGTACTTGAAATAGTACCTTTAATTTTTCAAATTAAGGTAAGCGTATTCATACAAAAAATGGAGGGTATTAACGATGAGAATGGTTGATGTAATTGCAAAGAAACGTGACGGGAAAGAATTAACGAAAGAAGAAATTGAATTTTTTGTTAAAGGATATACTGCAGGCGATATTCCGGATTACCAAGCGTCTAGTTTAGCAATGGCTATATATTTTCAAGATATGACAGATGAAGAACGTGCGAACTTAACGATGGCTATGGTTGAATCAGGCGATCAAATTGATTTATCTGAAATTGAAGGCATTAAAGTTGATAAGCACTCTACAGGTGGTGTAGGTGATACAACAACACTTGTACTTGCACCTTTAGTAGCAGCATTAGACGTACCAGTCGCAAAAATGAGCGGACGTGGTTTAGGTCATACAGGTGGTACAATCGATAAACTTGAAGCGGTTGAAGGGTTCCATGTTGAAATCAGTGAACAAGAATTTATCGATTTAGTGAATAAAGATAAAGTAGCCGTAATCGGTCAAACAGGTAACTTAACACCTGCAGATAAAAAGCTTTATGGCTTACGAGATGTTACAGGTACAGTCAATTCAATTCCATTAATTGCATCTTCAATTATGAGTAAGAAAATTGCAGCAGGTGCAGATGCGATTGTCTTAGATGTTAAGACTGGTGCAGGTGCATTTATGAAGACGATTGAAGATTCTGAGTTACTTGCGCATGCAATGGTAAAAATCGGGAATAATGTAGGTAGAAATACAATGGCAATCATTTCTGATATGAGCCAACCTTTAGGCAGAGCAATTGGTAACGGTTTAGAAGTGAAAGAAGCGATTGAAACATTAAAAGATGAGGGTCCAGAAGATTTAACTGAACTTGTATTAACTTTAGGTTCTCAAATGGTTGTATTAGCTAAGAAAGCTGAAACTTTAGATGAAGCGAGAGAAAAACTTTTAGAAGTGATTCAAAATGGTAAAGCATTAGAAAAATTCAAAGTATTCCTTGAAAATCAAGGTGGAGACGGTTCTGTAGTAGATGACGTTACAAAATTACCACAAGCTCAATATACTTTCGAAGTTAAAGCTGAAACTTCAGGTTATGTATCACACATCGTTGCAGATGAAATTGGTGTTGCTTCAATGCTTTTAGGTGCAGGTAGAGCAACAAAGGATGATATAATTGACTTGGCAGTTGGTTTAGTATTAAATAAAAAAGTTGGCGATAAAGTTGAAGCGGGTGAATCGTTAGTAACGATTTACGCAAATCAAGAAGATGTTAAAGATGTAGAAGCTAAAATTTTAGAAAACATCACAATTTCTGACGAACAAGTTAAACCAACATTAATTCATAAAGTGATTACAGATTAGGAGTGTGTCAAATGACAAACCGATTTAAACGTATTCATTTAATCGTAATGGATTCAGTAGGTATTGGTGAAGCACCAGATGCTAAAGCATTCGGTGATGAAGGTTCTCATACATTAAAACATACACTTGAAGGTTTTAATGAAACATTACCAAACTTAGAAAAGTTAGGCTTAGGTAATATTGCAGACTTACCAGTAGTTCAAAAAGTATCAAATCCAGAAGCATTCTATACTAAATTAAGTGAAGCTTCAGTTGGTAAAGATACAATGACAGGACATTGGGAAATCATGGGTCTAAATATTGATAAACCTTTTAAAGTCTATCCAGAAGGTTTTCCAGAAGAATTGGTGAAAGAAATTGAATCAATCACTGGTAGAAAAGTTGTTGCAAATAAACCAGCATCAGGTACTGCAATTATCGATGAATATGGTGAGCATCAAATGGAAACTGGAGATTTAATTGTATATACATCTGCAGATCCAGTGTTACAAATTGCAGCACATGAAGATATTATTCCTTTAGAAGAATTATATGATATTTGTGAGAAAGTTAGAGAGCTTACGAAAGATCCTAAATATCTAATAGGAAGAATTATTGCTCGTCCATACGTTGGCGAACCAGGTAACTTCACTAGAACATCAAACAGACATGACTATGCATTGAAACCATTTGGTAAAACAGTTATGAATACTTTAAAAGATGCGGATTACGATGTCATAGCAATCGGTAAAATTAATGACATTTACGATGGTGAAGGTGTTACGAAAGCTATTAGAACGAAAGATAACATGGACGGTATGGATCAATTAATCGATGTTGTAAAAAGTGATTTCACTGGAATCAGCTTCTTAAACTTAGTTGATTTTGATGCATTGTATGGTCATAGAAGAGATAAAGAAGGTTACGCACAAGCTATTAAAGACTTTGATAACCGATTAGAAGACTTACAAGCAGTATTAAATGAAGATGACTTAGTCATTATTACAGCAGATCACGGTAACGATCCAACTGCTCCAGGTACAGATCATACACGTGAATATGTACCATTATTAATGTATAGTCCAAGCATTAAAGAATATCATGAACTATCAGGTGATGATACATTCAGTTCAATTGGTGCAACAATTGCAGATAACTTTAATGTGACGTTACCTGAATTCGGTAAAAGCTATTTAAATGAGATGGGGATTAAGTAATGAATATAGTTAGACGATTATTTGGAATAGGATTTTCATTTGCAGGTGTGATGCATTTAGTGAGATCAGAAGGTTTTGAAGCAATCGTTCCAAACTATTTACCATTTAAAAAAGCAATTGTTTGGATAACAGGCGTGATGGAAATCGTATTTGGTATCATGTTAATGATCAAAAAGCCAAGTAGCTTAATGAAAAAATTAATCGAATGGTTCTTAGTAGCTGTATTTCCAGCAAATGTTTATATGGCACAAAAGAACATCCCATTAAACGGTAAACAATTACCAAAATGGGCGTTGTGGGGTAGATTACCACTACAATATGTGATGATTAAATTAGTAAGAAAAATGTAATCTTTATATAGAGAGTTTGGGATATCGTATCCCAAACTCTTTTTTTATTTGTGGGTGAGTGTGATGTAGGAATTAGGTGAATATTATGTTGGGGAGTTGGGTGTTAGGTGTCGTTATTAGCAGATTTGGCTAGAAGTGCAAATAGTGGGGTCGTTATTAGCAGATTTGGTAAGAAGTGCAAATAAGGAGACCAGTAATTACAATTCTCAGTAGTTTTGTAATTAAGGCGGCCCATAGTAACACTTCGGCCGAGTTTTGTAATTAAGGGGGCCCTTAGTAACACTTCGGCCGAGTTTTGTAACTAAGGCGTTCCTTAGTAACACTTCGCGCGAGTTTTGTAACTAATGCAGTCCGTAGTAACACTTTGACTGATTTTTGTAACTAAAGCCCCCGTTATAAACAAGTTTACCCGAAAGTGTTCACAACGCCCCGCCATTCCAACATAAAAAAGCCCAGGTCATATCCTGGGCTTCAGACTGTGGACAAACTGAACTTAAATTTATAAGTTCAGTTTGTTTTTTTATATGGATTAATATTTTCCACTAAAATCATGATTAAACTACGTTTAATCTAGGCTATTTGTGGCTCTTTTACGAGC